>CALMCS010001059.1 GCA_937862875.1 uncultured Comamonadaceae bacterium | reverse complement strand
GCATGCGATCTACAGGGCATACAGCCGGCAGGGCGGGGTGGACAGCTATCGGCCAGGAGCGGGCTCACTAGGCAGCAGCGCCAAAGGCGGCTTCAGGCTGATTGCTGTCGGTCACCGGCTCGCCGCGGAGCGACCGCTGCGATCAAGAGCAGGCGGTCGAGAGCATCGCCAAGCGCTTTCCGGGCAGAAAAACCTGATACAGCCAGCATGGTCATTTGCGGACACTGGAATCGAGAAGGTGCATCTTCTTCGCGCCTCTAATCGTGGGGAGGCGATCATGGAATCCATTGCCCAGTAAGCTGGATCCGAATTTCACTGCTGGTAAAATCAAAACGCGTCAACGTTTGGCGCAGCTATGAACTTCTGCGCGCTTGCGTTAGACCTCTTGTGGAGACCTTGACGATGAACGTTGGCCATGCAATTCGGCTGTGCCGCACGCAACTCAAGGTATCCCAAACCGATGTCGCGCAAAAGGCGAGTTGCTCCGTGTCTTACCTTTCCATGCTGGAGAACAACAAGCGTGACCCGACACTGTCCACTCTGACCAAGATTGCTAGGGCACTCCACGTTCCAATCGGCGTGCTGTTCGTCCTTGCGTCGGAGCATGAAGACCTTGGCAACGTGGACAAGAGGCTCGCGGGCGCCCTCGCTCAATCTGCATTGGCGTCGCTGGGCTACAAGCCCGAGCCAAAACACGCAGGCGGACATCATGGCTAGCGCAGAACAACTCAAGGCGCTCTTGAAGTCTCACATCAACCGGGACGATCGACAGTTCTACTCTGTCGCCATGCAAGTGGCCGCCCACGAAGCCAAGGTGGGCCACGGCAAGTTGGCGATGGAGCTGCGCGACATGATCGATGCGGCCAAGGCGCATGCAGTGTCCGATGAGCAGCAGCACAAGCTGGTACCGCTGGCTAGGCCGCGCGGTGAGTTGGCAAGTCTTTTGAGTGTCACCTACCCCAAGAATCGCTTGGCGGACATGGTGCTCGATGACCAGGCGACGGAGCAACTGCAGCGCATCATGAAGGAACAGCGCATGTTTGCTCGCATCCGCGAGCATGGACTGTCGCCACGTCGCAAGCTGCTGCTGGTCGGTCCGCCCGGCACGGGCAAAACCATGACGGCCTCCGCTCTTGCGGGTGAGCTTGGTATTCCACTTTTCCTTGTGCGCCTTGATGCTTTGATTACCAAGTTCATGGGGGAAACAGCAGCAAAGCTGCGGCAGGTCTTCGACGCCATCGCCGAAGTCCGAGGCATCTACTTCTTCGACGAGTTCGATGCCATCGGTTCACAGCGTGGCCTTGCCAACGACGTGGGCGAGATCAGGCGGGTGCTCAACAGCTTTTTGCAGATGATTGAGCATGACCAGTCCAACAGCCTGATCATCGCCGCGACCAACCATCCGGAAATTCTCGACTACGCCTTGTTCCGTCGCTTCGATGACGTTATCGAGTATCACCTCCCCACGCCGGACCAAGCGGCCAATCTGATCAGATCGCGCTTAGGCAACTTTTCCCCCAAACCGTTTCCGGTGAAGGCCATTGCTGCGAAAGCGCATGGGTTGAGTTATGCGGAAATCCGCCGGGCGATCGACGAGTCCATTAAAGAGGCGGTCATGCACGACGAAGAGCGCGTCAAGGGAGAGGTACTGAGCAAGGCATTGGCAGAACGTCGGCAGCTCAGTCAAAAAATAGCCAACAACAAGACTGCGTCGAACCATGCCGGAACAACCACACGATAGGCGGCCGCACCTCGTTCTTCACGACACCTCGACGCCCAAAGCATTCACGGCTCACACGCCGAACGGCGGGAGCAAGCCAACCATTCCTGATTTGCCGCGCCAGCAACATGGCCAGGCACTGCAGCGCCAGATTCAGGATCTCAAACCGCTGGTGACCGCCGCTGTTGCGGCACAGCAAGAGCAAGAGCTTCAAAGCGGCTTGGGCCTGCAGATCCACTTCGTTAGTCAGCCCGATGTGGAACTTGCCTTCCAGAGCCTTGCCGACGATCGCCAGAAGATCGAGTTGCTCAGCGTCCGTCAAGAAGGCGAACACACGTTCGCCAACGTGTTCGTTCCCGATGGCAAGCTGGAGCACTTCGAGAAGTACGTTGCAGAGTACCTCGAAGAGAAAAAGGACAAGAACGGAAACGCCAGAGATCACCGAACACTGCTGAACACCATCGAGTCCATCCGCGCTGCCGAACTCCGCGCGTTGTGGACGGATGACATCTCACTGTTGCCCACGGACCCCACCGTGCCATTCTGGTGGGAGGTCTGGCTTCCCGTTCGTGGGCAGCGACAGGCCGTGGTCGAAGATTTCAGGAAGCTGGCAGCGCTGGCCGAATGCGTGGTCAGCGAGCAGCAGGCCGATTTCCCGGAGCGCACCGTCCTGCTGATGTACGGCTCCGAGCGGCAGTTCTCGCGTTCCGTGATGACGTTGAACTGCGTCGCGGAGTTGCGTCTGGCGAAAGAGACCGCCAGCTTTTTCGACGAAATGAATGTCGGGGAGCAACGCGAATGGGCGGATGAACTGCTTCAGCGCACGCGCTTTGCGCGAGAGGACGACGAGACGCCGCGCGTCTGTCTGCTCGATTCGGGCGTCAATCGCGGCCATCCACTGCTGGCTCCGCTCATGGCGACCGACGACATGCACAGCGCCGATCCGACGGGCCTGGCCGACGATACCGCCAATCACGGCACCGGCATGGCAGGACTAGCCGCCTACGGCGACCTCACGGAGGCAATTTCCACGGCCTCGCCGGTTGACGTCGAACATCGTCTGGAGTCCGTGCGGCTCGTGGCGGCTGGAGGCGCGAATCCCGGCCCGCCGTCCTTTCACGCGTCGCTGTTCAGCGATGCCGTCGCGCGGCCGGAGATCTCGTTCCCTAAACGCCGCCGCGTCTTTTGCTCGGCGATCACCGCGTCGGACTATCGAGACCGGGGTAGGCCCTCATCCTGGTCATCGACGGTGGACAGCCTCGCCGCCAATGCTGATGGCAGTGGACAGTTTCCCCGTCTGTTCATCCTCTCCGCTGGCAATACGGATGACCCTGCTGCCTGGGCCGACTATCCGGCAAGCCTGTCGACCAATCTCGTTCACGACCCCGGCCAGGCATGGAACGCCTTGACCGTCGGCGCATGTACTTCCAAGTCCGATACCCAGGACATCAACTACACGGCATTGGCGCCGAGCGGCGACCTGAGTCCGTACACCACGACCTCTGCTGCGTGGGAGAGCGCTTGGCCGCTGAAGCCCGATGTGGTGTTAGAAGGCGGGAACCTGGGCGACAACGGCCTCGGGCCGATGGGCATGAGCAGTCTGCACCTGCTTTCCACGAACAACGAGCCCCTGGCTCGGCTCTTCACGACATTCAACGCCACCAGTGCCGCCTCTGCCTTGTGCGCCCGCATGGCAGCACAAATCGCTGCCGCGTACCCCAGCCTGCGTCCCGAGACTATC
>CALMCS010001058.1 GCA_937862875.1 uncultured Comamonadaceae bacterium | reverse complement strand
TAGTCTCCGCTGATGGCGAGATCGACAACGCCCATCAGTTCAATGCCTACGCTGGACGCATATTCATAAAGATTGAAATGAAATGCAGCCGTGTTGCTTGGGACGGCGCGCGTGAGTACTTTATCGAGCCAAAGGAAGTAATCTTTTCGAGTCGTTTCGTCCATTCTCAATCCGTTTCCAACATCCACCGTACATCGCGAATAAAGGTGACATCCACACAGCCCCTGCGCACTCTACAAGCCATTGTTCAATGCACGGATAAGCCGCCCCCCGAGCAGATAGCAAACGCTAATCCAAAGGCATCGAAAAATTTTCGAACTGATCTACCCATTCCAGATCAAAATTTGACATGTCGGGCTACCGATATGCTTCTTTCTTGACTGAAACTGCGCTTTTCTTCTGTCGTCAAGAACAAGATGGTGGCTTGGAAAATGAGTGGAGGCAAGCAGGTGCGGCGGCTCCACGTGTTTCGAGGTATTGCATCGGTAGGGTTGCAGGAATGGCTTGAACGCCCGCGGCGGGTTCCGGAGCCATTGACACATGGGATTGTGAGCAATGATCAATCAAATCACACTTGAAAACTTTGGGCCTCTCTCCCGCATTGAATGGTCGGGTTTAGGCAAGATCAACTTGATTACCGGGGGCAACGGCAGCGGAAAGACCTTCTTGCTCAAGGCGCTCTACAGCAGTCTGCGCACCCTGGAAGAGTACCAGCGCGGTGACGATCAACGCTCGGCCGCTGACATTCTGGCCGACAAGCTCTACTGGACATTCCAGCCCGAGAAAATTGGTGACCTGGTCGGCAAAGGCGCAGATACCCCTTTGTCAAGCACGCTGACGATCGACCAGAAGGACTTCTCTTACAGCTTCGGAAGAGACACCAGCAAACAGATCCTTGGCCTCGACAACCATGTGCCACCCCGTTCGAGTAACTCCGTCTTTCTGCCCGCCAAAGAAGTGCTGTCACTGCACCAGATCATTTTGAAGTCGCGTGAGCAAGACAAAGTCTTTGGATTTGACGACACCTACTACGATCTCGCAAAAGCACTGCGTCTTGCCGCCAACAGAGGCAATCACTTCGAGGAGTTTGTTCCATCTCGTCGTGAGCTCGAAGAGAAAATCGTGCGCGGTGTGATGGAGTACGACCCCGAATCGGGACGTTGGCAGTTTGTCAAAGGCCGACATAAATTTTCGATCGGAGTCACCGCAGAAGGCATTCGAAAAATCGCCATTCTGGATACCTTGCTGGGCAATCGTTATTTGGACGCGAACTCCGTGGTTTTCATCGACGAGCCAGAGTCGGCACTACACCCCACTGCCATCTCACATCTACTCGACATCGTGGCGACGCTCGCAGACAAAGGCATCCAGTTTTTCATGGCGAGTCACTCGTACTTTGTCATCAAGAAACTGTTCCTGATTGCGCAACAACGCGACTGGTCCATTCCAGTGATATCCGCGACGGACGCCGGCTGGATCAGCGACGACTTGAAGAACGGAATGCCGGACAACGCCATCGTGGCCGAATCGATTCGGCTCTACCAGCAAGAAGTAGAGTTGGCTCTGCAATGACGACGCAACCCATCACAGAGTCGGAAATGACGTTTGGCCCCTATCCGGCCGGGACCTGCTTTTACATCGAAAAAAGCCAATGCTACGAGCGGATTCGCGAGGGCGTTCAGATCGCGGAGTTCCTGCTGCTGAAAGAGCAAGGGACGGCTTCCATGGTATGGGTGGTTGAGGCCAAATCCAGCAGCCCGATGCCAGCGACGCAGCCCAACTTCTCGAATTTCATCGACGAGATTCGCACCAAACTCACCAACGGTTTTCTACTCGCAGTTGCCGCGCGGCTGGAGCGGCATCCACTGGCGGATAGGGAACTCCCCGACGCTTTCAAGGCGCTCAACTTGCAGGCTCAGGGGTTCCGGTTTGTACTCGTCATCAAGGGACACAAGCAGGACTGGCTTGCACCGCTTCAAAGTGCACTCGTGCAGGCATTGAAACCGGTCGTCAAGACATGGGCCCTTCCCGCCACTTCTGTCGCCGTGCTGAACCATGAACTCGCGCACCAATACGGCTTGATTGCAGCCCCACTCGACGCAACGCTCAAAGCTGTCGCGCCGATGAAGGGTGTCCCGCCAACTCTTCCCCAATAAAAATCCGCGCCAACCCCTGCGTCACGGCCTCCACAATCTGCTCGCGGCGTAGCGCAATATGGTCATCCATCAAATCCGCAGCAGCCACCGTGTCGCGCCGCGCGATCGCATCGGCAATCGCGCCATGCTCCTTCTGCGTGAAATCGCGGC
>CALMCS010001057.1 GCA_937862875.1 uncultured Comamonadaceae bacterium | reverse complement strand
GACGGTGGTGATGGTTGTGACGGTCGCCCCTTATTGTTTACACCGGCGAAAGCACAGATATGCCCTGGCGATCCGACCGTCACACGGCGTCAGACTCCTGCATCCACGCCGGGATATCCCGCTGTCCGTGCAGCACACGCCAGACATCGATATGGTCCGGACGCTCGACGTAGAAGACGATGTACGGGTAGCGCGTCAGCGGCCAGGCGCGCAGCCCGGGCAAGTTGAGCTCGTGTGCGTAGCGAGGCGATCCCGTGGCCGGATGGCGACCGATGTGGCCGTAGGCCTTCTCCAGCGCATCGATGAAGCCGAGTGCCACGGCTTCGCCCGCCTCACTCAGGTAATAGGCGACAACCTCGTCCACATCCCGGATGGCCTGCTCGCGCGGGATGACTGGCTTGGCCTTCACGCCTTGGCAGCAGCCTTGCGCACCCGGTCACGCAGTCCTTCGAAGTAGCCGGCATCAGCGGGGACCGCCGGGGCCGAGGCAGCTCCGGCCAGCAGCAAGCCGCGCAGTTGCAGACG
This sequence comes from uncultured Comamonadaceae bacterium, assembly GCA_937862875.1. GTDB lineage: Bacteria > Pseudomonadota > Gammaproteobacteria > Burkholderiales > Burkholderiaceae_C > Diaphorobacter_A. The sequence continues at coordinate 3,120 of CALMCS010001057.1, read as the reverse complement.
GTCCTGGTCCTTGCGGATCAACTCGCGCACGTACTCGCTGCTCGTGCCATAGCCACGCTGGCTGACCTGTTCGTCCACGAAGGACTTCAGGGTATCGGGGAGAGATATGTTCATCGTGCTCATGGCGTAAGCGTAGGTTCTTTGGCAAAATTTGGCAAGACCCACATTCCACCATACCGAAAGAAGGCATCCATGCCCAACCCGAACAACTGCCTGCGCTACTGGGACCTGGCCGACCACATCCGCATCGATGACGCGATTGCCCTGTGGTGCGGGGTGGAGCCAGCAGAGCTTTCCAGTCTGAACTTCGAGACCCAGTGCATGAGCGCCAAGCGGGCAGCCCTGGTCACAGCACTGCGCACGGGGCGCCTCGAATATGAAGATCTGGGCATCCTCACCGTGCGTGGCCAGGTGTTCAAGGGCGCTCCCATCGACGAGTTGCTGGAGAAGGATCGTCTGGTGATCAACAAGGCCAAGCTCTACCAGATGCGAGAGAAGCAGCCGGCCCCAGGGCAGGAGCTGATGCCCGAGCGATCCAGCCAGGAGAAATGGAACGAGCTGGTCGAAAAATACCGCCTGATCGAAACGCAGCAAGATGGCCTGACCGCCGCCGATGCGGCGCGTGCGTCTGGCAGCCGCACCTTCGACCTCACCGCCCGCCGCGTGAAGCGTACCTTCTCGCCCATGACGCTGGTGGCTGAGGTTTCCCGCTATCTCAACCGTGGTCCGTTGGAGATTGAGACGCTGCTCGACGCGACCAAGGAAGGCACTGACGAGCTGGTGGTCATCACCAACGAATTCAACGAGCTGCTCTACGACGAGATCATCCCGCGCCTGTTCCGCTTGCTGTTCGACCTTGACGAGTACGAGAAGAAGGACGAGTACGAGGTCGATCTGATCAAGCTGCCCCCGAATGGTTACTACAGTGTGTCGGCGGCCAAGGACAAGATCGTGCGGATGAGCGACACGCAGATCCAGGACGAGGAGCGCGCCAAGAGCTTCCACCTCGACACCTACTGCTTCGACTCCGGCTCGGAGAACTGGCTGTTCTGGGATCTGCTGCGCGAGCAGCGTGTGAAGAAGATTTACTTCACCGGAATGCTGACCCACGGCCAGTCCGACTTTTTCATCCAGTACATCGACCCCGATTCGCGCACCGTGCGCAGCTACTACCCCGATTTCATCTTCCAGCGCGAAGAACCGGATGGCAGCCTGAAGTACGTGATCGTCGAGGTGAAGGCCGACAACCAGATCGAGGATGCGGTGGTGCAAGCCAAGAAGGACTTCGCCCAGCAAATCGCGGTGGCCAGCGGGATGGAATACCGCATTCTCAAGTCCTCCGATGCCGACAAGCGGCATTTCCGGGTATTGTTGTGAATTGCGACGTTGGTAAGGGGCTGTGTTTGTGATGAATTTGTATGTTGCGCTTGATCTGAATAACAAGGGAATGAATCGGACTATCGCCGATATTCAGCGCCGCCATCAGGCGTTCAAAAATGGGTGCAACGGTCGCGATGGGGCGGAAGTTTTGTATGAGTTGCTTTTCCCAAACAACATGCCGGTTGCAGGCTATGTCTCCAATCGGCAGCGGGACAAGCAAAATCCACGATACGCACAGATGGCGATTCGGGTTAACGCCGCTGGGCGGGACTGGCCTTTCCCGGACGGATGCGCCTTCATCGCTACGGGAAGTTGGCCCACCGACTCCTCTTCGCCGCTCTTTCTCATTAACGGCTTCATCGAGACCGCCGACCTGCCTGCGCGATCTTTCGAGCGCGAAGTCACTGCATTTGCCGTGCATGACAGTCTGCAATTCACGCCGGGCCAGCAGCGCATTCAGCGCGTCAATAACCTGCTCACGCCGCAACTGCTGGCCGACTTGCCGCCAATCACGCAGCAAACCGAAAAGCAGTTGACCGAGTGGACTGAATTTCTTCGATGGAAAGAAAGCCTCATCCGCCACAAGGCGCGCGGCTTGCGCTACATCAGCCGTGAATGGCGTGACGAGCAGTTGGTTTTTTCCTTGGTCGCGCAGAGCGCACAGGCTTTGCAAAAAGACCGCAAGGCCTTGGGGCGGGATGATCTTGTGGTGTTTCAGGTTGGGCAATCCAAAGAACCGTGGGTGTTCGGATTGCCTGAAAGGGAGGAACGCCGCCTTCCCCGGCTGGGGCAGGCTGGGAAACTCTCGGAGCCTGCATCGTTACCGAAAGATAGGAAATTACCCAAGGACGGCAACTCACCGGAATGTCCTTGGCCTGCGCCCGTGCTTGCCGAATTGACCGTCTCACTGACCGAAGACGACGCGAATGATCTCGCCAACGCCGAGGAGCCGGATGTCTTGCGCGAGCGCATCCTGAGTCGAATTCCGGAGTCCGGCTTCCTGTCCATTTCAACGGCGGGCGACATGAGCCTGATCAAACGCCATCAGCAGGCGTTGCGGCAGTTGCAAGAACAGGGTGGCTATGCGCCGTATCTAACTGATTATTTGTTCGAGGCTGCACAAGTTTCAGTGCCACAGCGTCTGGTGCCGGTAACGCAGTGGGCCAACGACAAGCTCAACCCGGCCCAGAAAGAGGCTGTGGTCAAGATTCTTTCCGCACCGGATTTGTGCTTGGTTCAAGGGCCGCCGGGCACGGGTAAGACCACCGTGATTGCGGAAGCCATTGTGCAACTGGCGCGGCGCGGGCAGCGGGTGCTACTGGCATCGCAGGCGCATACCGCCGTGGACAATGCGTTGGATAGGTTGGGTCATGACGGTTCCTTACGCGTAGTTCGGTTGGCACGGAATGAAAGCAAGGTGACAGAAGATGGTGCGGCCTTTGCGGGGCAGGCATCCTTACAGCGTTACTACAAGTCCTTGGCAGGACAAACCGAAGACCGTCTTGCAGTATGGAGGCGCGGTGACAAAGACTTGCGCCTCTTGCAAGAGTGGCACGAGCGCGCGGCTTTTGTGTTGCACGACGAGAAGGAGTTGAACGCCAAAGACGGGCAACTTGAAACGGACTTGGCATCGGCCCGCAGCAAGACAACGCAGGCGCAGCAGGCATATGACGCCGCCTGCTCGGTGCAGGATGAAGACAAGGCCAGGCGTCTGCGCCTGCAAAGCGTTCAGTTCTTGCT
>CALMCS010001056.1 GCA_937862875.1 uncultured Comamonadaceae bacterium | reverse complement strand
TCAGCACTACGAAGAGTTTGCCGAGGTGATTCACCGGGTGTTTCGCCGCTTCGAAGTGTCGGACAAGCCCACGGTCGGTGCCATCAACGGCTGGGCCCTGGGCGGTGGTACGGAGTTGCTGCTCACGCTGGATATTCGCCTGGTGGCGCAGGAGGCCAAACTGGGGCTGCCAGAAATCAACCTCGGCCTGTTTCCGGGCGCGGGCGGTTCGCAGCGCATCATTCGCCAGATTCCTCTGTGCCAGGCCAAGGAACTGATGTTCACCGGCAACCAGATCACGGCCGAAAAGGCCGTGGCGCTGGGCCTGTGCAACCGCACCGTGCCGCGCGAATCGCTGATGACCGAAACCATGGCGCTGGCCGAGCAAATTGCACAGAAGTCGCCGCTGACCCTGAAACTGCTCAAGCGTGCGCTGCGCGATGGCGCGGAGATGCCGCTGGGCGCTGCATTGGCGCACGAGCAGGCCATCATCGGCCTGGTGCTCGACAGCAAGGACGCGCATGAAGGTTGCAGCGCATTCCTTGAAAAGCGCCCAGCCAACTTCGTTGGGAAGTAAGCCATGCGCAGAGAACTGCTTGTGCCCAAACTCGGTCTGACGATGACCGAAGGCGTGCTGGTGGAGTGGATGCTCAAGCCCGGCGATGCGTTCAAGGTCGATCAGGGGCTGTTTGTCATCGAGTCCGAAAAAGCCGCCAACGAAATCGGTGCCGAAGCCGAGGGGGTCCTGCTGGAGACCACGGCCGAGGCCGGCGCGACGTTGCCCTGCGGAGCTGTCATCGGGTACTGGGACGACGGTGTGGCCGGCGAAGTCGCTGAACCCGGCGAGGTGGGCCAGCCCGCCGTCGCTGCTCCAACCCCATCCACGCCCGTCAGCACCGGCCCAGCAGCAAAGACGCCCAGCGCGTCGACGCGCATACCGGTCACTCCTCTGGCGCGTCGCCTGGCGCAGCAGAAGGCGGTCGATCTGTCCGGCGTGGTGGGCTCCGGTCCGCGTGGACGGATTCGCGCCAAGGACGTGTTGGCGTTGGCGGCCCAGGTCACCGCACCAGTGCAAGCGATTCGTTCGGCCGTACCTGCACACGCACCCGCACTCGCATCTGCTGCCGGCACGTTGCGCGCGCCCAGCGCCCTGGAGCGAACCGTCGCTCAGCGCCTGACCGCCGCCAAACAGGAGATTCCGCATTTCTACCTGTCGGTGGAAGCCGAGATGACCGCCGTGATGAACCTGCGCAAGCAGATCAATGCGGCGCAGAGCCGTCAGCGACTCACGCTCAATCACTTTGTGCTGGCCGCAGTCGGTCAGGCACTCGAGGCCATGCCCGAGGTGAATTGCGTCTGGACCGACGATGGCATTCTGAGCTTGGCGAGTTCGGACGTGGGCATGGCGGTCAACACCGACAAGGGCTTGATGGTGCCCGTGCTGCGCGCGGTCGGCCGGCAATCCCTGAGCGGCATTGCCAAAAGCTCGCTGGAACTGATAGAGCGCGCCCAGAACTCGCGCCTGAGCAGTGCGGAGATGCAGGGCGGCGCGATCACGGTCTCCAATGCCGGCATGCATGACGTGACCTACATGGCCTCGATCATCAATCCGGGCCAATCCATGATTCTGGGCGTCGGCAGTATTCGCGAGGTGTTCCGCCCCGATGTCAACGGCCAGCCCGTGATTCGCCGGGAAATGGGCATGGTGCTGTCTGCCGATCACCGCGTGCTCGATGGCGTCAGCGCGCTCAAGTTCCTCAAGCTGGTGGTGCAGGGCCTGTCTCAACCCATGGGATTGTTGGTGGCGTGATGACTCAACAAATGCACGAATTCGATGTGGTGATCATCGGCGGTGGGCCGGGCGGCTATGTGGCGGCCCTGCGCGCGGCGCAGCTGAAATTGCGCACGGCCGTGGTCGAGCGCGAGAACCTGGGCGGCATCTGTCTGAACTGGGGATGCATTCCGACCAAGGCCTTGTTGCACGCCGCCGATACCCTGCGCCGCATTCAACATGCGGATGCACTGGGCATTTTCGTGGGCCAACCGACGGTGAATTTCGGCAAGGTCATGGATCGCTCTCGCCAGGTATCGAAGCGCCTCAACCGCGGCGTGACGCACCTTCTGAAGAAGGCCGGCGTGAGCGTCTTCATGGGCTCCGCGCAATTGCTGAATGCCCGGGAGGTGCAATGCACCGACGCCAAGGGCGACGCGCAGCTGTTGAAGGCCGGCCATATCGTGATCGCCACCGGGGCCAGCGCCCGCGAGCTGCCCATGCTGCCCT
>CALMCS010001055.1 GCA_937862875.1 uncultured Comamonadaceae bacterium | reverse complement strand
CCCGCATAAATCAAAGACTTTGCGAATTTTTTTGCCTTTGTGTTCCCCATGTTGTTCCCCCGCTGGCCCATATTTAAGGCTGGATTGGGTTGGAACACATAGGACATGTACGTGCTGGTGGATTATTGCACATGCACAGCACAAAACGGCAAAAAAAGAGGGCGCAACACGGATTTGAAATCCATGACCGAGCCTGTGATGTCGCGGTCAAAATTTCCGGTATCAATCCAACGTTGATGCCAATGGAGCCAGATAGTAACGCCTTGGCCTTGAGGGCGTGGATTCGACGATTTAGTAACGCGCGTATTAGGCAAACCTTTCAGGTTCGGTCGCCTTTAGTCACTAATTGGAAAATTTTGCACTATCCTGTCGTGCTTTACCAATCATCCAACTGATCCCATTCCATGCCCCAAAATAGCAGCGAAAGCGGAATCCTGACGATCAAGGAAGTCGCCGAGTACTTGAAGGTCACTGAGCGGACGATCTACAGACTCGCGGCTGCCAAGAAAATACCGGCCTTCAAGGTCGGCGGGACATGGCGCTTTCGGGCAACGGACATCGACGGCTGGATAGCCGACCAGTCGAAGAAGGCGGAGGGAACCGATTGATCTCCGCCTACCACGCCAAGTACTACGCCCACGAGCTGACGCGGCGACACGCCGCCGATGGCGTTGATCGCCTCTCCCAATCGCTGTTCGATGCCAGCGTCGATTTGAACCCGCATCAAATCGAGGCGGCGCTGTTCGCCCTTCGGAACCCATTGCAGGAAGGCGTACTGCTGGCTGACGAGGTGGGGCTGGGCAAGACCATCGAAGCCGCGCTGGTGGTTTGCCAATACTGGGCTGAGCGCCGCCGTCGGCTACTTGTCATATGCCCGGCTAGCCTGCGCAAGCAATGGGCGCAGGAGCTGCAGGACAAGTTCGCCGTGCCCACCACCGTGGTGGATGCCGTTTCTCTGCGCAAGCAGTCCGCTGGCGACATGCTCGCCACCCTGCAGCGGCAGGTTGGCAAGGCGGTCGTCATCATGTCCTACCAGTTTGCCGCCAAGCTGGAAGCCGAGCTGCGAGCCGTGCCTTGGGATGTAGTGGTCATCGACGAAGCGCACAAGCTGCGCAACGCGCACCGCGCCAGCAACCGCACCGGGCAGGCGCTCAAGCGCGCACTGCAGGGCCGCAAGAAGCTGCTACTCACCGCCACGCCCCTGCAGAACTCGCTGATGGAGCTGTACGGACTGTCGACGCTGATTGACGAGCACATGTTCGGCGACGAAACCGCCTTCCGCAAGCAATTCATGAACAGCGGGACGGGCCTGGACGAGCTGCGTGAGCGTCTTGCCAGTTTCGCCAAACGCACACTGCGCCGCGACGTGCTGGAGTACATCAAGTACACCGAGCGCAAGGCCCTCACCCAGCCGTTCAACCCCACCGACGACGAGCAGGCGCTGTACGAGCGCATCTCGGCCTTTCTGCAAAAGGAAGACTCCTACGCCCTACCCAAGCAGCAGCGCCACCTCACAGCACTGATCTTGCGCAAGCTGCTGGCCTCCAGTTCGCACGCCGTCGCTGCCACGTTGGTCAACATCCGCGAGCGCCTGCAGCACCTGCTCACGGCAGACCAGAGCGAAAACATCGCGGAAGATGACGGCAGCCGACTAGTCGAACAGCTCATTGTCGAGGACGACCTGGAACAGGACTATCTCGAAGAGGAAGCTAGCGAGGCTGACGAAGACGTCGAAGCCCATACGCCCGCGCCAGTCGAAGAAGGTAAGCCGGGCGCTGCAAAAGATGCCCAGGCCGTCCGAGCCGCGATCACCGCCGAGATCGAGGAACTGACTGCATTCGTCGATGCCGCCCAAGCGCTGCAAACCGACACCAAGGCGCAGGCGCTACTGAAGGCGCTCGGCTTGGGCTTTGGCAAGATGGCCGAGCTACGTGCGCCACGCAAAGCCATCATCTTTACCGAATCCAAACGCACGCAGGAATACCTGCACCGCTTTCTCTCGGCCAACGGCCACGCGGGCAAGTTGGTGTTGTTCAGTGGCACCAACACCCACGAGGAATCAACCGCCATCTACCAGCGCTGGCTGGAAGAGTACAAAGGCACGGATCGCGTCACCGGCTCGCCGCAGGTGGATCGCCGCACTGCGCTGATCGACCACTTCCGCAAAGACGACGGCACCGGTGCGGAAATCATGATCGCCACCGAAGCCGCAGCCGAAGGCGTCAACCTGCAGTTCTGCGCGCTGATCATCAACTACGAC
>CALMCS010001054.1 GCA_937862875.1 uncultured Comamonadaceae bacterium | reverse complement strand
TCGGCCAAAAGCGGACAGTTACGCAAAGTTAGCAACCCTTCCTTGAAGCGTGATGGCGTCTACGAAACTAGGGGCGATTCACACCCTTATCCTCAATCATCTCAAAGTAGGTGCCGCAGGGGCTGATTTTGGTTACAGCTCCAGACAGCAATGTTCCGTCTGGTAGAATAATTTGCGCATGACTGATAGCAGGCGATTTCAGCAAATCCACACCTAAGTTAGCCACCTGGACGCTCGTTTTTTTGGCTAGTTCTCGACAGATCAAAATCGGCTGGGCCGAGTACTTCGCCTGACGGCCGAGACCAGGGGCAATACCATAGGTCAGCGTAAGGTCGACCTCGCAAGATATTTCTGTTGGTAACTCGTTGCTTTTCATCATTGTCTCCTACTTCTTCTTGATTGGCATGGCCTCAAAATCGCCGCTGCTACGATACGTGAAGTGATGTATGTATGGGTAAGGTCGTCGTTATTTCGACGTTGATGTGCTGACTGGAGGTTTAGCATGGCGTGCGCTATATAAGTTTCCTCTCGGCATCCGAACATAGATGCTGTTAGATTCACGAACGCTCAAAGGAAAGCAGCCGGCCTGTGTGCTCAGCACCAAGTTGTCCCGGCCACACTTAGGAAGAGGTGATCATGAAGCTACAGGCATATCGGCTGCAGAACTATCGCCGACTGCGCGACGTCGTCATTGAGCTTGACGATGAGATTTCCATCTTCGTTGGCGCCAACAACAGCGGCAAGACGTCTGCCGTACAAGGCCTGTACTCGATGCTCCGTGGCGAAGCGAAGAAGTTCGAACTCTTCGACTTCAGCGCGGCGTTGTGGGCCGAGATCGACGCCATCGGCAGGACGCCTCCAGGCGATGAGGACGCGCCCAAGCAGTTGCCGTCCATTCTTTTGGATCTCTGGTTCCGGGTCGGTGAAGACGACCTCGCCACTGCAATGTCGCTTCTTCCGAGCACGGAGTGGGACGGTAAGTGCGTCGGGATCCGGGTGGCGTTCGAGCCTCAGGACGCCCATGCACTCGTCCGGAAGTTCCACGAACTGCATGAAAAGGCCAACAACGCTGCGAACGCACTGGTGGCCAGACGCAGTGTAGGCGCGGAGGCAGGTGCGGAAAATGCGGCGGCGGTGGTAGCGGATCCCGGCGAGTACAAGCCCTGGCCGGAAAGTCTGACGAAGTACCTCACAAAGGAACTGAGCAAAGAATATACGTTCCGCTACTACGTGCTCGATGAGCGCGCATTTGTCGGCTATCAGCCAAAGGAAGTTGATTATGCGCCGCTGCCCCTAGGCAAGGAACCGGGTGGCGCGGCGATTCTCAAGTCTCTGGTGAGGGTGGACTTCCTGCGCGCGCAGCGGCACCTCGATGACCCGGATGCTGGCAGCTCCGACCGCGCCGAGAGCTTGTCGCGGCGTCTGAGCCGTTTCTATCACCGCAATCTGGAGAAACGTGGCGACGACCATGCAGCGCTCAAAGCGCTCGATACCTCGGAGAAAGAACTGAACTTCCACCTGAAGGAAGTCTTCAGCGACACTCTCAAGCGCCTCGCCAAACTCGGCTATCCAGGCGTCAACAACCCCGAGATCGTGATTCGGGCGGCCTTGGATCCGACCACCGTCCTGGGGCAGGATTCCAAGGTTCACTACGTGGTTCCTGGTGCGATCACCGCGCAACTGCCCGACAGCTACAATGGCCTGGGGTTCAAGAACCTAGTCTATATGGTGGTTGAACTCCTCGACCTGCACGAGCAGTGGAAAGCCGAGGAAGACAAGCGGGCGCCACTGCATCTGGTCTTCATCGAGGAGCCGGAGGCGCATCTGCACGCTCAGATCCAGCAGGTCTTCATCAGGAATGTTTTGCGCCTCCTTGAGGATGCCAACGATCACGCAACGTTTTTCCACACGCAGCTCGTTGTCACCACGCACTCCCCGCACATTCTCTATGAGCGCGGGTTCTCTCCCATCAGGTACTTTCGCCGTGTTAGCGACCAGTTGGACCATAACACCGAGGTAAGGAATCTTTCGCTCTTCAAGACGGGCGCGGCCGACGCTCCAGCGCGCGAATTCTTGCAGCGGTATCTGAAACTGACACACTGCGATCTCTTCTTTTCCGATGCTGTCATCCTGGTGGAGGGCAATGTCGAGCGCCTGCTCTTGCCAGCCATGATCGAGACGGCGGCCAAGCGCCTGCGTTCCTCCGCCCTAACCATCCTTGAAGTCGGTGGCGCGTTCGCGCATCGGTTCCAGGAATTGATTGCCTTCGTTGGACTTACTACGCTGGTCATCACGGATCTGGACAGCGTAGCGGTCAAGACGGATGCCGAGAATGCCGCCGAGCAAGACACAGGAGCCGGTGCCGTCGACGGAGATAACGAGGAAGACGACCTGAAGCCCTTCGAGCTCGAAGACGACGACGAAGCAGCACCGGGCGGAAAGAAGAAGTCCAAGAAGCGTGGCAGCACCTGCCATGCTCACGTGGAGGGTGCGTTCACGTCCAACCAAACCCTTATCAGTTGGATCCCTAAGAAGCGGTTGGTTGCCGAACTCTGGGAAGTCACGGCGGAGCAAAAAACGCTGTCGCTTGCCGAGGGGACCAGCGCTGAGGTTCGGGTGGCCTATCAAACCAAGGTTTTGGTGACGGTGGGCGCCACGACCTCGCAGCTCTGCGGCCGCACGCTTGAGGAGGCCTTCGGTCTTGAGAACTCCGACTGGTGTCAGGCTGAGGCTAACCGGGCGGTCGGACTCAAGCTGAAGCGCGCACCAAACAGCCCTGAAGAACTGGCTGAGAAGTTGCACGAAAGGGTGATCGGCAAGAACTTCGACAAGACTCGCTTTGCGCTGGAGGTCCTCGCAAGCGGGCCGCTCAACTGCTGGAAAGTCCCCACGTACATCGCCGAGGGCTTAGCCTGGCTCGAAACCAAAGTGGCCCACGAGATTGAGGCGGACGCGGCTATTGCCAACGAGGTCGCGACAATTGAGCCGACTGCAGCCGGTGTTGTCGCCGTTATTGCAGGCGCGGGGCAGACGACATGAGCAGACGAATTGATAGCCCAGACACCGGCGCCGACCGCGAGATCCACGCGTGTATTACCGAGACCCCCCCGCAGCCGTTCGTGGTCCGCGCCGGCGCAGGTTCCGGCAAGACCACCTCCCTTATCAAGGCGCTGGACTGGGTGATCTCAGAGCACGGCGCCAGCATGCGGGCGAAGAAGCAGAAGGTCGCCTGCATCACATATACGGACCTCGCCGCCAAAGAAATCTTGGCGGATGTCAACGACGACCCGCTGGTTCATGTCTCGACCATCCACAGCTTCTACTGGTCTATTACCAAGACGTTTCAGGCGGACATTAAGGTTTGGCTACAGAACGACATCCGCAGGCGGATCACCGAACTGGAAGAAGAATTCAAGAACTACAGCTCGCGTGTCCGGCAGACTACACGCGACAGGAACAAGGCTGACCAAGAGCGTTATGCCCGAAGCCTGGAGGCTATTGCTGGCGTCAAGACTTTCAACTACGGCGTGGGCAGTGACTACGCGAAGGGCGTCCTCGGCCACGAGGACATCCTTCAGCTCGCCGATTTCCTGCTGCAAAATCGCCCGCTGTTCCGACGGGTCGTAGCGCTGAACTTCCCGTTTGTGTTCATTGACGAGAGTCAGGACACGTTCCTGAGCGTAGTGAAGTCCTTCAAGGAAGTGGAAGCCCAGATGCGGCGCAAGTTCTGTCTCGGTTTTTTTGGCGACCCGATGCAAGCGATTTTCATGAGAGGGGCGGGGGACATCCCGCTTGAGGACCATTGGCGGGCCATCACGAAACCAGAGAATTTTCGCTGTGCCAAGCAGATCCTTGACGTTGCCAACGCCGTGCGTGCGCAGGGCGACGGCATGGAGCAAGTCCGCGGGCTGCACGAAAGGGTTGATGGAGAACTCAAGCCGGTGGAGGGCTCGGCCCGGATGTTCATCCTGCCGAACACGCTGAACCGAATTGAGGCCCTGGCGAGAGTCCGGGCGTGGAGTGCGGCGACGAACAACGACGAGGGTTGGACGACCCCAGACATCGCGCTCAAGATTCTTGTCATCGTGCACCGCATGGCCGCAAACCGGCTCGGCTTCGGTGGCATCTACTCGGCGCTGAACGATAAGACATCGGAGGGCATGAAGCAGGGGATGCAGGATGGCACCGGCTGGCCCGTTCGACCGTTCCTAAGTTTTGCGCTACCGATCGTTGCCGCCGTGAAGGCCGGCAACGAGTTCGCGGCGATGAACCTGCTCCGGAAGTTCAGCCCGCGTCTGGCGCCAGGGGCTCTTACCGGCCGACGTGCCGCGGCTGTATTGCGAGAACTGCACGCTGCTATGTCTAGACTTGTCGCCATGCTGGACGAGGCAGGGACCACCATTGGTGACATAGCACTCCATCTCTGTGACACGGGTCTTTTCGAGTTCGACGATCGCTATGCGCGTGTTCTCGGATTTGTCAGGGATGTTGCAGACGCTGCCCAGGAGCCCGAGGCTGCTGATGCAGTTCCGGCCGAAGGACTATCCTCAGATGCGGCAATGGCCAAGTTCTTCAAGTGCTCTGCACAAGAGCTTTGGCCCTATGAGCGCTATGTCTCAGAAGGGTCTCCCTATGCTACACAGCACGGTGTGAAGGGAGCGCAGTTCGAACGCGTCATGGTGGTGATGGACGAGGAAGAAAGCGACTACCGAACGTACAACTACGAACGTGTCTTCGCGAGCGCTGAGGCCCGTGCTGCAGATCGTGCACGAGCACTAGGCGGTGATGAAAACACTTGGAGCCGAACGCTGCGACTGCTTTACGTCTGCTGCACTCGCGCCCAGCGGGGGCTGGTACTAACGTTCTTTGTCGCCGATCCGACGACCACCTTGGAAAATGTCGTGGCGAGCGGGATCTTGCCGCGAAGCGCAGT
>CALMCS010001053.1 GCA_937862875.1 uncultured Comamonadaceae bacterium | reverse complement strand
GGAACGACCTGGATCTTGCCGAAGGTTCCAAAGTTGAAATTGGTCATCTTTTCCTCACCCGCCGCAGGCAGGGCGCGCATGGCGATGGGGATGCCCAGGGTTTTGGATTCCTGGAGTTTCTTGCCGCGGAATTTGAAGGTGTCGTCGAGGTCTACGAACAGCACTTGCAGGCCCTTGGCCTTGTATTTGTTGAAGGCGTCGAGGACGGCGGGGCGGCCGTTGGCTACGCAGGGGGCGCACCAGTCGGCGCCGAAGTAGATGATCAGTGGCTTGCCTGCGTAGGCGGCCAGGTTGACGGCCTGGCCGTCGACCATCTCGAGTTGTTCCATGACGGCGGGTTTTTCGCCGATTTCTGGTTTCCAGGCATGGGCCGTGGTGCTGGAGAGCATCCAGAAAAGCACGAACACGGCCAAGCCCAACACATGAATGTAACGCTGTAGTTTTTGCACGGTGTGTCTCCTCGCCCCAAGTTGGGAAGTTGAGTGTATGGACCGCGTGACACGGCTTGCAACCTCAAAGACACACCGTTTCAAATCTAACGAATGCTGCTACCTAGTTTGGGGGAGCTCAGAGTCCGAGCACCTTTGCTACGTAATCTGCATCCTTGTCGCCACGCCCAGAGAGGTTTACAAGGATGTTGACGTCCTTGCCCAGCTTCGGGGCCTCGCGGATGGCCCAGGCGACCGCGTGGGCGCTTTCGAGGGCGGGGATGATGCCTTCCACGCGGGAGAGCTTCATGAAGGCGTCCAGGCATTCCTTGTCGTCCACGCTCACGTAATCGACGCGGCCCAGATCCTTGAGGTAGCTGTGCTGTGGGCCGACGCCGGGGTAGTCGAGGCCCGACGCGATCGAGTGCACGGCGGCGGGTGTGCCGTCGGCGTTTTCGAGCACGTAGCACTTCATGCCGTGGATTTCGCCGGGCTTGCCGGTGGAGAGGGTGGCGGCGTGGCGGCCGGGCTTGTCGGTGCCTTCGCCGGCCGGCTCGACGCCGACGAGCTTGACGCTCTCGTCATTCAGGAAGGCGGTGAAGATGCCCATGGCGTTGGAGCCGCCGCCGACGCAGGCGCTCACGTAGTCGGGCAGCTTGTGGTGCTTGTTCTGGAATTGCTCGCGTGCCTCGCGGCCGACGATGGATTGGAAATCGCGCACCATTTTCGGGAATGGATGCGGGCCGACGACCGAGCCGATCGCGTAGATGGTGTTGACCGGGTCCTTCAGATACTCTTCGAAGGCGCTGTCGACCGCGTCCTTGAGCGTGGCCTGGCCGCGTGTGACCGCCACCAGATTACAGCCGAGGATGCGCATCTTGGTGACGTTGGGGTGTTCTTTTTCGATGTCGACCTGGCCCATGTGGATCTCGCACGGGATGCCGACCAGTGCGCAGGCCGTTGCCAGTGCCACGCCGTGTTGACCGGCACCGGTTTCGGCGATCACCTTGGTCTTGCCCATGAACTTGGCGAGCAGTGCTTCGCCGAGGCAATGGTTGATTTTGTGAGCACCGGTGTGGTTCAGGTCTTCGCGCTTGAGGTGGATCTGTGCACCGCCGAGTTGTTCCGACAGGCGCTTGGCGTGAAAGATGGGGCTGGGACGACCGACGTAGTCCGCGAACAGCTGTGCGAGTTCGTTCTGGAAGTCTTCACGCTGCACGATCTCTTCGTAAGCGACCAGGATGTCATCCATGGCCTGTTTGAGATGCGGTGGAACCAACTGGCCACCGTAAGGGCCGAAGAAACCGTTGGCATCAGGCATGGCCGCGGCGTTGAGCAGGGTTGTCATGGGTGAAAGTCTCCAGATCGCTTGTAGGTAGTGGACGGGGTAATGAACGAGGTGATGGCCAGGAAAAAGCGGAATGTTCGAATGAAAATGGACGCGATCAGCAAAGCTGCGTTCATATCATAGGAGAGGCCGCGTGCGTATTCGAGAGAACGCGCAGAGCGCCGAAATTCAGCGCCGTTTTTGCACCGGCGCAAGCGTGTTGCGCAGTCGCTCGCTGGCGTCCATCGGGCTGGCGGGCGTCACTTCGACCTCCAGCGTGCGCTCGAAATTGCCGATGTGGGTGAGCAGCAGATTCTTGGCGACCTGGGTGTCGCCGCGCTCGAGGGCCGCAACGATCGCCTCGTGCTCCGCGCAGGACTGGCTCGCGCTGTGCGTGGATTGGTACAGGGTGGCGGCGAGCGTGGTGCGCGCGGTGAGGTCGCGCAGCGTGTCGGCCAGCAGGCGGTGGCCCATTTGCTCGGCCAGGCACACGTGAAAGTCGGCGAGCAGGAACGAGCGCGTGGCGGCGTCCGCGCCCTCGATCGCCTTTTGTTCCTGCGCGATGTGATTGCGCAGTTGGCGAATCGCTTTTTGCAGCGGCTTGCCGGCCGCTTCGACAATGCCGGATTCGATGATGCGCCGCGCCGCAAAGGCATCGCGTGCCTCTTCGGCGGACGGCTCCACCACGTACCAGCCCTTGCGCGGTCGCACCTGCACAAAGCCGCGCGCCTGCAATTGCACCAGCGCCTCGCGCACCACGGTGCGGCTGACCGCGAAGTTGTCGGCCAGCTCCTGCTCCCCCAACCGCTCTCCGGGCGCGAGTTTTTGAGCCAGAACGGCTTCGACGACGCGCTCTGCAATGTGCTGGGGAGTGGCGGGGGTCATGGAGCGGGAGTGTCTCTGATAGTTGGAGACTCAGACCTTACCAGAGGTCGCAGAGGCTGCGGACGCCGAGACGACTTCGCCATCCTCGGCGATCACGGCGTCCATCGGCGCTGCGCGGCCATCCAGCACGGCGTGGGCGCGGTCGCGATCGATGTCACCTTCCCATGCCGCCACGGCCACGGTGGCCACGCAGTTGCCGATCAGATTGCCGAGTGCGCGGGCGATGCCCATGAACCAGTCGATCGACAGCACCAGCACCAGACCAATCGCGGGAATGGCGGGGATGGCATGCAGCGTGGCGGCCAGCACCACGATGGCCGAGCCGGGAACGCCGTGCGCGCCCTTGGAGGTCACCAGCGAGATCGCCAGAATCGTCAGCAGATCGGTCATGGTGATCGGCGTGTTCGTGGCCTGTGCGATGAACACCGCGGCGAGCGTGATGTAGATCGAGAACGCATCGAGGTTGAACGAGTAGCCCGTGGGAATGACCAGACCCACCGTGGAGTCGCGAATGCCCATGTTGCGCAGCTTGGCCATGATTTGCGGCAGCACGCTGTCGGAAGACGTGGTGGCAAACACCACCATCAGCTCTTCACGCAGATAGCGCAGCAGCTTGATGAGGCTGAAGCCGGACACGCGCATCACAAAGCCCAGCACCACGAACACGAAAATCAGCACCGCCGCGTAGAACAGCACCACCAGCATGCCGAGCTGCTTGAGCGAGCCGATGCCGTACTTGCCCACGGTGAACGCGATCGCGCCCAGCACGCCGAGCGGTGCGAGCTTGATGATGATGCCCATGATCTTGAACAGCACGAGCGAGGTCGCGTCGATCACGGCCGACACGGGTTTGCCGCGGTCGCCGAGCATGGTCAGTCCGCAGCCGAACAGCACCGCAAACAGCAGCACCTGCAGCACGTCGCCCGTGGCGAAGGCCTGCACCACGGTGTTGGGAATCAGCTTGAGGATGAAGTCGACAAAGCCGCCGGAGGTGAGCTTGTCGGCGTTGCTGGCGTAGGCGCTGAGTGCGGACGCATCGAGCGATTTGACGTCCACGTTCATGCCGGCTCCCGGCTGGAAGATGAATGCCAGTGCGAGGCCCATGACCAGCGCGATGGTGGTCAGCACTTCGAAGTAGATCAGCGCCTTGACGCCGACGCGGCCCACGCGTTTCAGATCGCCGGCTCCGGCGATGCCGTGCACGACCACGCAGAACACCAGCACCGGAATGATCATCTTGATCAACTTGATGAAGCCGTCCCCCAACGGCTTGAGCTTGACGCCGAACTCCGGCGAAAACAGCCCGATGAGAATGCCGATCACAAGTGCGATCAGCACCTGTCCGAACAGCGATTTGGCAAAGCGTCCCATAGTCGTCTCTCCAATGATGGATGGTTGCGATCTTGTATGCAAACTTGAATTTGTCTTGAATACAAGAATGTAGACAAGCCAAAAGCGTGCCAACAGAGGGTTTACCTTGAGGGCAGACGGTTTGTGGGATCTTCTTGACGCTTGTTCGGCCTTCGTTCGGCACCCCCGCCGCACGAATGGGTGCGGGCTTGCACCCGACTGGTGCAATCGGTGAGTGCTTTGGATTTCAACGATAATCGGCCTCAGACAGGTTGGGGGCTGGCGCAACGAAGATGCGTGCGCGGCTTGCAAGCTGTCAGATTCGAAGGTGCCTCAGGAACCGGTGGTGCGGAATGCACGGCGGTTCATCAGGTTCAACGAGAAGCAGGTGCGCTGCGCTCGCCGGGTGCTCTTTTCCCCATGGAACAGGAGCGCCGGCCGGGCCCATCAGCAATTCCTGCGCTGCCCCCGCAACGGTAGGCGAAATTTGAAGTCCTCATGTGGATCCATCGAGATGGGTTCGCGGTCACTGCGAGGCGTCATGCATTCATGGCGCACGTGGGAAGGCGAAGGACGGAGTCGGTGTGCTCGATGGATACGAGCCGCTGGCGTTTCGCAAGCCCGGATACCGGCCTTCGCTGTCGCTTCGGACGCCGCGGGAGTGCGCATGTCTGGGCAGGCCCTTGAGCCACGGGTGCATGCGTTGAATTCTTTGTCATCGTTTGTGCGCGCGACCCTGCAAGCGGCCCTGTCCCTCAGATGCGTGGATTGCGGCGTGTATTGATTCATTGGCTTCGCGGGGATGCGAGGCGCGGATTCGAGACCACGCATGCATCGCTGTATTTCCAGCGGCCTTCGGCCGCAGCTCGCGAGCCCTTCAGCTCCCTTCCTCTGTGTTTTTCGACGCTTCTCGGCATCCGGGAAGCGCTCGCCTGTTCGCGCGTCCGCATCGCGCATTCACCCACCTTCCCGTCGCCACGCCATTCCACTCGCTTCGCTGCGTGTGGCGTGTCGCGCCCGATCAATCTGTAGCTCTCACCTGGAGTCGTCCGCCTCATGAACACCGCCAAAATTCCCGCCACCATCGTCACCGGCTTCCTCGGCAGCGGCAAGACCACCTTGCTGCGCCACATTCTGGACAACGCCGATGGTCGCCGCATCGCCGTCATCGTCAACGAGTTTGGCGAGCTGGGCATCGATGGCGACATCCTGCAGGCCTGCGGCATCGGCTGTGACGAAAGCGGCGCGCCCATCGAGGGCACGCTGTACGAACTCGCCAACGGCTGCATGTGCTGCACGGTGCAGGAAGAGTTCTTCCCCGTGATGAAGCAGCTGGCCGCGCGCCGCGATCAGATCGACGCGATCCTCATCGAAACTTCGGGGCTCGCCCTGCCCAAGCCGCTGGTCCAGGCCTTCCATTGGCCCGAGATTGCAAGCGTGTTCACCGTGGACGCCGTGGTCACCGTGGTGGACACCCCCGCGACCGCTGCGGGCCAGTTTGCCGCGTTCCCCGACGCCGTGGACGAGCAGCGCCGCGCCGATCCCAACCTCGATCACGAGAGCCCGCTGCACGAGCTGTTCGAAGACCAGTTGAGCGCTGCCGATCTGGTGGTGCTCAACAAGGTCGATGGCGTGAGCGCCGAAGAGCTTGCCAAGGTGCAGGCGATGGTGCGCGAAGAACTGTCGCCCGAAGTGAAGGTGGTGCAGGCGGACCACGGCCGCTTGCCGCTCGATGTGTTGCTGGGTCTGTCGAAGGCCGCCGAGGAAACTATCGACCAACGCACCAGCCATCACGACCACGACGAAGACCATGACCACGACGAGTTCGACTCGTTTGTCATCGAGCTGCCCGCGGTCGATCGTGACAAGCTGCTGGCTGCCGTGGCGCAGTTGGTGAGCGAGCACCAGATCCTGCGCGTCAAGGGCTTTGCCGACATTCCGGGCAAGCCCATGCGCTGGTTGCTGCAAGGCGTCGGCCGCCGGCTGGAGTCGCATTTCGACCGTGCGTGGAAGCCGGGCGAGGAGCGCCGCACGCGCCTGGTCTTCATCGGCCAGGAGTTGAATGAACAGGCGTTGCGCGATGGCCTGAAGGATGTGGCTGCGTAAGCGCAGCCAAGAGAAGTTAAGAGAAGAGAGAAAAGAGAAAAGAAATCGCATGCATCTGCTCAGCACCCGCCCCGGCGGATTTGTAGAAGACGAAAGCATCGTCACGCGGCTGGAACAAACGCCGGCCGACATCGTCATTCTCAGCTCCGCCGACACCACGTTGGCCTTGCTCGCGCAGGCCTGCGCGGCGATCCACGCGCAGCAGCCGGATTTTCCGAGCGTGCGGCTCGTGAACCTGCTGCATCTGCGCCAGCCCGCGTCGCTCGACCTGTATGTGGACGAGGTGCTGGGTCACGCCAAGGTGGTGGTGGTCGACCATCTCGGGTCGGAGTCGGCCTGGCCTTACGGGGTGCAGCAGATCAGCGCGTTGGCGCACCAGAAGCGCCAGCATCTGGCGATGTTCTCCGGCGATCTGCAGGAAGACCTGCGCCTGCTCGAGCGCAGCACCCTGCCGCTGCCGATCTGCCGCTTGCTCTGGCAGTACCTGCGCGCCGGTGGTGTGGAGAACGCGCGCTCATTCGTCAGCGCCGTGGCCTTTCATGGTCTGGAGTTTGGCACCGAGCCCGCGCCGCCGCGCACCTTGCCGCAGATCGCGGTGCACGTGCCGCAGGCGCTGTGTGCATCGCATGCGATTGCGGGGCTGGATGACCTGCGCGTTGCGTGGCATGCCGATGCGCCGGTGGTGGCGATCACGTTCTACCGCGCGCATTTGCTGGCCGCGAATACCGCTGCATTCGATGCGCTGGCGCTCGCCTTGCATGCGCGCGGCATGAACCCGTTGCCCGTCGCCATCGACTCGCTCAAGGACGCGCTGTGCCTGTCCGCGTTTCGAACGCTGTGCAGCGAGCAGCAGGTGCAACTGGTGCTCAACACCACCGCATTTTCGGCGGTGGGCGAGGGCGCTTCGCTTGCGGGTGATGCGCCGGTGCTGCAGGTGATTGCCAGCGGCGGCAACCGCGAGGATTGGCTGGCCGACAGCCAGGGCCTGCGCCCGCGCGACATCGCCATGCAGGTGGTGCTGCCGGAAATGGACGGTCGCATCATCACGCGGGCGGTGAGTTTCAAGGGCCTGTCCTACCGCTGCCCCATCACGCAGACCGACGTGGTGAGCTACCAACCGGAGCCCGACCGCATCGACTTTGTGGCCGATCTGGCGCAGCGCTGGTGCCTGCTGCGCAGCAAACCCGCCGAGCAAAAACGCCTCGCGCTGGTGCTGGCCAATTACCCCGGCAGCGAAGGCCGCATTGGCAGCGGCGTGGGGCTGGATACGCCGCAATCGGTGATCACGATCCTGGAGGCGTTGAAGCGCGAAGGCTATCCGCTCGGCGATGACGCGGCGGTGCCCGGTGATGGCGGCGCGCTCATGCAGACCCTGCAGCAGGGCATCGCCAACGACCCGTCGCAATGGCCGCTGCGCTCCGCGTGGCAGAGCTATGCGCTCGCGGACTATGAAAAGCGCCTTGCGCAACTCGCCCCCGAAATGGCCGAGGCGATTCACGCGCGCTGGGGTGCGCCGCAGAACGACCCGGCGCTGCGCGACAACCGTTTCATGATCGCCGGGCTGCGGCTGGGCTCGGTGTTTGTGGGGATTCAACCCGCGCGTGCCTTGCTGGGCGTGGGTGCGGGCATGGGCGCCCAGGACTATGCGAGTTACCACGACGCCGAACTGGTGCCGCCGCACAGTTACCTCGCCTTCTACTTCTGGCTGCGCGATGTATGGCGCGTGGATGCCGTGGTGCACGTGGGCAAGCACGGCAATCTGGAGTGGCTGCCCGGCAAGAGCCTGGCGCTGTCGTCGCAATGCTGGCCGGATGCGATCCTCGGCCCCATGCCGCATCTCTACCCCTTCATCGTGAACGATCCCGGCGAGGGCGCGCAGGCCAAGCGGCGCAGTCAGGCCGTGATCATCGATCACCTGATGCCGCCGCTCACCCGCGCGGAGAACCACGGCCCGCTGCAAGATCTCGAGCGCCTGGTGGACGAGTATTACGACGCGCTGCTGGTCGATCAGCGGCGCGGGGATCTGCTGCGCAAGCAGATTCTGGCGATCGTGCGGCAGGAGCATCTGCTGCAGGATTTGTCGCTGCAGGACGCGCAGACCAACGACGACGAGGCGGTGCTGGAGCGCATCGACGCCTATCTCTGCGAGCTCAAGGAAACGCAGATTCGCGACGGCTTGCACATCTTCGGTCAGTCGCCGCAAGGCGTGCAGCGGCGCGATACCCTGTTGGCCCTGGCGCGCTATCCGTCGGGCAGCGATCAGCTGGGGTTGCTGCAGGCGCTCTCCAACGATTTGCTGTCATCGGACTTTGATCCGCTGCGCATCGAGCCGGCACGGGCATGGAGCGGTGATCGCCCCGCCGCGTTGCAGGCCGTCAGTGACGAGCCCTGGCGGCATGAGGGCGACACGCGCGAGCGCCTGGAACTGTTGGCGACTGCGGTGATTGAGAACCCGTCGCTGGCAAACGACTGGCCGCAGACGCGACAGGCGATGGCGTATCTCCACGAACAACTGGCCCCCGCGCTCGATGCGTGCGGCGAGCAGGAAATCACGCAGCTGCTGCGCGGTCTGCAAGGAAAATTCGTGCCCGCCGGACCGAGCGGATCGCCCTCACGCGGTCGGCCCGATGTGCTGCCCACGGGGCGCAATTTCTACACCGTCGACAGCCGCGCCATTCCCACCCATGCGGCGTGGGAGCTGGGCCAGCAGGCCGCCAAGCAGGTGCTGGAGCGCTACCTTCAGGAGGAGGGCGACTATCCGCGCACGCTCGGATTGTCGGTCTGGGGCACCGCCACCATGCGCACCGGCGGCGACGACATCGCACAGGCCTTTGCCCTGATCGGCGTGCGCCCGAAATGGGCGGCGGGCAGCCATCGCGTGGTGGACTTCGAAGTGATTCCGCGCGTCGGCATGGGCCGCCCGCGGGTCGATGTGACGCTGCGCATTTCCGGCTTTTTCCGCGATGCGTTTCCATCGGTCGTGCAGATGTTCGATGCCGCCGTGCAAGCCGTCGCCGCGCTGGACGGGGAAGACGAAACCGAGAACCCGATCCGCGCGCGCATCGAGCAGGAGCGTGCGCAATTGCAGGCCGCTGGCATGGCGGAAGACGCCGCGCTGCGGCAAGCCAGTTGGCGCGTTTTTGGCGCGCCTGCGGGGCACTACGGCTCGGGTCTGCAAGGCCTGTTTCAGACGGGTGCCTGGCAAAGCGAGGATGACCTGGCGCGTGCCTATCTGCAGTGGAGCGCATTCGCCTACGGCCAGGACGGCGAAGGCGTTCCCGCGCTCGATGCGCTGCAGCGCCGAATGGGGCAGCTCGATGTGGCGCTGCAAAACCAGGACAGCCGCGAACACGATGTGCTGGACTCGGGCGACTACTTTCAGTTTCAGGGCGGAATGGCCGCGGCCGCCAAGCATCTGTCGGGCAAGCAACCGGCGCTGTACCACGGCGACCACGCGAACCCGCAACATGCCCAAGTGCGCAGCCTGCGCGAGGAAATCTCCCGCGTGGTGCGTGCCCGCGTGACCAATCCCAAATGGATTGCCGGGGCCAAGCGCCATGGCTACAAGGGCGCGTTCGAGATGGCCGCAACCGTGGACTATCTCTTCGGTTTTGATGCCACCACGCAGCAGGTCGGCGACCACCACTACGCGATGGTCACCGACGCCTATCTGCTGGACGCCGATACCCGCGAGTTTCTCGAGAACAACAATCCACAGGCGATGCGCGACATCGCCGAGCGCTTGCTGGAAGCCATACAACGCGGCCTGTGGAAGGAGCCGGCGGAGTACCGTCAGACGCTGGAAGATTTGCTGCTCGACCATGAGCAGAACATGGAAGGACAACGCGGATGACGCGCGATTCAAACGACAACCACCTGACGCTGGGCGTGCCGCCGCTGTTTCCGTTCTCCGCGATCACGGGCCAACCGGAACTGTGCACGGCGTTGCTGCTGGCCGCACTCGATCCGCAAATCGGCGGCGTCTTGGTCGAGGGCCCGCGCGGCACCGCCAAGTCCACCGCCGCGCGTGCCTTGGCCGAATTGCTGCCGGGCGCGCCGTTTGTGACGCTGCCGCTGGGCGCGTCGCTCGAGCATGTGGTGGGCACGCTCGATCTGCAGCAGGCCCTTGCCGTCAACGCGGTGCGGTTTGCGCCGGGCCTGCTGGCGCGTGCGCATGAGGGCGTTCTGTATGTGGACGAAATCAATCTGCTGCCGGACGCGCTGGTCGACGTGTTGCTCGACGCCGCCGCGAGTGGTGTGAATGCGGTCGAGCGCGACGGCATTTCGCACCGCCACGCCGCGCGCTTTGTGCTGGTGGGGACCATGAACCCCGAAGAAGGATCGCTGAGGCCGCAGTTGCTCGATCGGCTGGGCCTGTGCGTGCGTTTGAAGAATGTGGCCGATGTGGCCGAGCGCCAATCCATCGTGCGCGCGCGGCTCGCCTTTGATGCGGACCCGGTGGCGTTCAGGGCGCGCTTTGCAGAGCCGCAGAAGCGCCTCGAAACGCAGCTGGCGACCGCGTCGCAACGCCTGCGTGGGCTCGCCGAGTCGGAACTGAGTGACCCGGTGTTGAATGCGGCCGGTGCGCTGTGCATCGCCGCGCAGGTCGACGGTATGCGTGCCGACCTGGTGATGCTGCGCGCTGCGCGGGCCTTCGCGGCGTGGCACGATGCCCCGCAGGTGCTGCCCGAGCATGTCGATGCGGTGGCTGAGCTGGTGCTGGTGCATCGGCGCAAACCGGGCGTCGCGGCACAACCGCCATTGCCATCCCCTGCGCGCGAGCC
>CALMCS010001052.1 GCA_937862875.1 uncultured Comamonadaceae bacterium | reverse complement strand
GCCCCCACGATCGGCACCCACAGCGGTGCACTCCAGTTGAAATCGAACACAAACCGCGCCAGCGCCCAGCCGACCGCGACGGCCACGATGCTCGCGAGAAAGCCGGCCAGCAAGCCAACCCCAGCCAGCTCCGCGCGCTGTACCTGACGCAGCAGACTGGCGCGCGCACCGACGGCGCGCATGATGGCGAATTCGCGGGCGCGCTCTTCGCGGGTGGCGGTGACGGCGGCAAACAGCACCACCAAGCCCGCCGCGAGCGTGAAGCCAAACAGGAATTCCACCGCGCGGATCACCTGACCCAGCACGGTTTGTACCTGCTGCAGGGTGGCGCTCAGATCGACATTGGTGATGTTCGGAAACTCGTGCACCAGCGCGTTGTCGAAGCCCGGCTTGTCCGGCGCGCGGTAGGCGGCGAGATAGGTGACGGGTACATCGGGCAGATTCGCGACCGGGTACATCACGAAGAAGTTGGCGCGCATCGATGCCCAGTCCACCTTGCGCAGGCTGGTGATCTTGGCCTCGTTCAGCACGCCGCCAATATCGAAGCGCAGCGTGTCACCGAGCTTGAGGTTCAGCGTCTTCGCAAGGCCTTCCTCCACGCTGATTGCACCGCTTTCTTCGGGCTTCCAGGCTCCGGCGGTGATCAGATTGTGCTCGGGTGGCTCGGCGGCATTGGAGAGGTTGAACTCCCGGTCCAGCATGCGCTTGGCGCGGTCTTCCGCGTAATCGTCCGGGTTCACCTCGCGGCCATTCACCGCGACCAGTCGCCCGCGAATCATGGGGTACCAGTCGAATTTCTGCACGTCCGCCTGCTTGAGTGCCTGCTGGAAGGCATCGGCCTGTTCCGGCAGCACGTTGATGACAAAACGGTTCGGTGCGTCCGGCGGCGTGGCCTGCTGCCAGCTGCTGATGAGATCGGTGCGCAGCAGCACCAGCAACACCAGCGCGAGCAAACCGACGGCCAGACTGCTGACCTGCACCACCGCATATGCCGGGCGTGCGGAGATCTGGCGGGTGGCCAGCACCAGCCAACGCGGAGCAGTCGCCTCGTTCACCATGCGGCGCAGCGCCTTGACGGCCAACCAGGCAAAGACGGCGAACATCACCACCGCAGCGGCAAAGCCACCCACGGCGATCGCTCCGAGTTTGAGATCGCGGCTCACGGCCATCAACAGCACCGCAAATCCCACCATGCCCAGACCGAGCACCAGAACCGAAGCCGGCTTGAAGCCTCCGAGATCGCGGCGAATCACCCGCAACGGCGGCACCTGGGCGAGTTGCAACACCGGTGGCAGGCCGAACGCAAACATCAGCGTGATGCCCACGCCCAGCCCAAACAGCACCGGCCAGAACGTGGCCGCGGGCAGCACCGCATTCACCAGGCCGCTGAACATCCACACAAACACATAGTGCACGGCAAAGCCCAGCGCCACGCCGAGCAGGCTGGCGAACAGGCCGATCAGCGCGAACTCGATGGCGTAGGCCCATGCAATCGTGCGCTGGCTTTGACCCAGCACGCGCAGCATGGCCGAGGCGTCGATGTGCTCGTTCGCAAAGCCGCGCGCGGCCAGCGCCACGGCGACCGCGGACAGCAAGGCGGCCAGCAGCGCGACGAGGTTCAGGAAGTTCTGCGCGCGCACCAGGGTCTGGTGCATTTCCGGGCGGCCGCTGTCCAGCGACTCGACGCGTACGCCGCGCAACTCATGGCCCTCGGCCTGCTGGGTGGCGTAGTCCTTGAATTGCTGCACCGCCTTGGGCGAGTCGCCCGCGACCGCAAACCGATACGTGATGCGGCTGGCGGGTTGCACCAGTCCGGTGGCTTTCAAATCCTGCGCATTGATCATCACGCGCGGCGCAAAGCTCATGAAGCCGGCACCGCGATCGGGCTCGAGCGTGATGATGCGGCCGATCTTCAGCGTCGCGTCGCCCAGCAGCAGGGCATCGCCCACCTTGAGCCCGAGCGATTCGAGCAGGGGCGCATCGGCCCACGCCTCTCCGGCACCGGGAATCTCTTCTGTGACGGCACCGGGCTGCGCTGGCTGCGAGGCCACCTGCAGACGGCCACGCAGCGGATAGCCGGTATCCACACTCTTGAGGGCCACCAGCTTGCTCGCCCCGCCCTGCGCGTCACTGGCGCGCGCCATGGTCGGGAAGGTCAGCGTCGCGCTGCTGCGCAGGCCCTGTTTGGTCGCCTCCTCCCGGAACCGCTCGGGCGTGGCGTTATCGCTCACCACCACCACGTCGCCGCCGAGCAGCTGCAGCGCGTCGCGTTGCAGGCCGCTTTGCAGTCGGTCCGAGAAGAAGCCCACCGACGTGAGCGCGGCGACCGCCAGGGTCACCGCGACGATCAACAGCCGCAGCTCGCCCGCGCGCACATCGCGCCACAGCGTTCGCCAGCCCAGTGTCCATGCGGAAATCGAGCCGCGTGCGGTGCTTGTCGTCATGTCTCGCTATCCCTTAACCATTAATCCGTTGACCCGC
>CALMCS010001051.1 GCA_937862875.1 uncultured Comamonadaceae bacterium | reverse complement strand
GGCTGATCCCGTTACCATTGCCCGTGCCTCCCATGTCTGCCCATCGATCCAGCTCAGCCACTTCAGCGTCCGAACTTTCACCTCCGGGTGAGGCGGACTCGGTGCGGCTGGTCGGTTTGTCGCCCGTCGTGGATGAGCGCTGCCGCGTGCTGATTCTGGGGAGCTTTCCCGGCGTGGCGTCGCTGCGTTCGTCCCAGTATTACGGCCATCCGCAGAACCATTTCTGGCGAATTCTCGCGGCGCTCTGGCCCGCGCATGCCTTGCCGGATCGCGAGCACTACGCGGCGCGTTGCCAGTGGCTGCTCGATCGGCAGCTCGGCGTGTGGGACGTTTACGCGGCCTGCGAGCGCGAGGGCAGTCTGGACACGAATATCCGCAATGCCAAGGTCAACGATTTTGCTGCGCTGCAAAAACAACTGCCGAAGCTGGCTGCTATCGCCCACAATGGAGGGGAGAGCTTTCGCCACGTGAAGGCGGTTCGGGCCAGTCTGGGCTTGCAGGGGGATGGGAAAGGTGACGGTGAAGGTGATGGCAATGGCAATGGCAATGCCCGCATTGCATCGCTGCGCTTGCCATCCACCAGCCCGGCCAACGCGTCGTGGAGCTTTGAAAGAAAATTGAATGCCTGGGCCGAAGCCCTGGCACCGTATGGATTGGTGTGAAGTCTTGAGCAAGAAAAAACAAACCGCTGTGGAATTACCGGAAGTCAGCGTCTCCGATGATGGTGAGGTGCGCTATCTGCATCTGGGTACCCCGTGGATTCAGGGGTCGATGCGCGTGGCCGAGCCGTTCGAGATCGAGCTGGAATACGTCCAGCGCATGATGGCCTGGCTGCTGTTCGTCGAGCCATCGAGCGTGTCCAAGCGCCACGCGATGCAGCTTGGCCTCGGGTCGGGCGCGATCACCAAGTTCTGCCACAAGAAGCTGCGCATGTGCGCCACCGCCATCGAACTCAATCCACAGGTCTGGCATGTGTGCCGCTCGTGGTTCAAGTTGCCGGCGAACGGCCCCAAGTTGCGCGTGGTGCTGGGCGATGCGGCCGTCGAAATTCTGGATCCGCAATGGTTGGGTACGGTGGATGCACTGGCCGTCGATCTGTACGACCACGAAGCCGCCGCGCCGGTGCTCGACAGCGCCGAGTTCTATGCCAATTGCCGCGCGCTGCTGTCCGATGACGGCTGCCTCACGGTGAATCTGTTTGGCCGTTCTTCCAGCTACGAAAGCAGTGTCGAGAAGTTGGCCGAGGCGTTTGGCGAAGATGCGCTGTGGGCGTTCAAGCCCACGCGCGAAGGCAATACCGTGGTGCTCGCACAGCGCACGCCGACGCACCCCAAGCGGGCCGATCTGATTCTGCGCGCCGAGCAGATTCAGGCGCGCTGGGACTTGCCCGCCACCAAGTGGATGCGTGTGTTCAAGCCCGTGAAGCCCGAGAAAAAAGCCTAGGCGTGCAGAACTGAACGCACCGAACGAATAGAACGAATGGAAAAACGATCATGACCACTTCCCCTGTTTCGACCCCTCCCGAAGTGCGTCGCAGAACCCTTCAGGGTTTGCTGGACTGGCGCACGATCGTGGAATGGTTGCGCAGCGACGGCGTGATCGACGCGGAAGTGGCGGATCGCACCATCGAGCGCTGCTCGCGGGCCGAGAGCTCGCAGCATCCGCTGGTGCGTCTGGGCAGTGTGGGCATGGTGCGCGCCAGCGATGGCAAACCGCTCGATGTGGTGCGCTTGACCGAATATGTGGCCCAGGTCAGTGGCCTGCCGTACCTGCGCATCGATCCACTCAAGGTCGATGCGGGTCGGGTGTCCGAGGCGATGAGTGCCAACTACGCGGAGCGCCACAAGGTGTTGCCGGTGCAAGTCACCTCGCAGGACATTGTGATCGCCACGGGCGAACCCTTCGTCACCGATTGGGTCGCGGAAATCGAGCGCCAGACCCGTCGCAAGATCACGCGCGTGATGGCCAATCCGGCCGAGATCAAGAGCTACACCGCCGAGTTTTATGCACTCGCCAAAACCGTGCGTGCGGCGCAGAAGGCAGGCGGCAGCTCCGCCGGCAGCAGCTTCGAGCAACTGGTCGAACTGGGCAAGGGCAACAAACAACTCGACGCCAACGACCAGGGCGTGGTGCGCGTGGTGGACTGGCTCTGGCAATACGCCTTTGACCAGCGTGCCAGTGATATTCACCTCGAGCCGCGCCGCGAGCAGGGCGTGATCCGCTTTCGCATCGACGGCGTGTTGCACGTGGTCTATCAGATGCCGATGAGCGTGCTCAACGCCATGGTGGCGCGCGTGAAGCTGCTGGGCCGCATGGACGTGGTGGAAAAGCGCCGCCCGCAGGACGGCCGTATCAAGACGCGCAACCCCGGCGGCGATGAAGTGGAAATGCGTCTGTCGACGCTGCCCACCGCGTTCGGCGAAAAAATGGTGATGCGTATTTTTGACCCGGACAACACGGTCAAGAATCTGGATGCGCTGG
>CALMCS010001050.1 GCA_937862875.1 uncultured Comamonadaceae bacterium | reverse complement strand
GGAGCGCAGGAAATTCGCTCACGCTGGTGGTCGAAGATTCAGTGCATCCCTACAAGAAGGAAAAAGGCAAGAGTCCTGCTAGTCGCGACATGAACCTGCACGCCCTGCCTTGGCCCCGCGAAGAGCTGGAGGCATTGCAGGCTGCCCGCGTGCAGATGCGGGTCACGCTGTCCTATTTTGTCGAACCCAATCCTTCAGCCCGAGGCGCCGCATCGAAATTCTACTATCCGTCACACCGACTTCGCTTTGACGTCCAACGCCCGCTCGACGCATCTACAGCTGACTTCGTGGCCCGCGTCAACGCAGCCGCGCAGCGCGAGGACGAAGGCGATCCGGTGAACCCGCGCGACCCTGACTGGTATCTGGGTGAACGGCAGCGGCATCGTGGCTCGCTTCACCAGGACGTGTGGGAAGGCACAGCGGCTGACCTGGCAAGCCGAGGGTTCCTGGCCGTGTATCCCGCGGCAGGATGGTGGCGGACGCGCCCAGCCCTCGAACGCTACGACCTGCCGGCGCGCTACAGCTTGGTGGTGTCGATCCGGACCGAACAGACCGAGATCGACCTGTACAACGCGATCGCCCAGAAGGTGGAAATCGTGACGTGACCATCTATGCGAGCGGACTTCGAGACGAATCACTCATGAACGACACAGATGCTGGCATCAATTTCGACATTCCGCTGCAGGCCGCAAACGCACTACAAGGCGACAAGCTGGATCGCACTGGATATGCAGAGTCCGCCGCCGCGGCACTGAGAAAGGTTTCATCTTCTGCAGGGCTGGTCGTCTCCATAGAAGGCGCCTGGGGCAGCGGCAAGACCTCTGCCCTGGCCATGATCGAGGCGATCCTGAATCAGCCAGGCGCTGCACATCAGCCGTTGATCGTCCACTTCAACCCGTGGCTGGTCGGCGAGAAGGACGTTTTGCTGAGGCATTTCCTGTCGCGGATCGCCGGGGCCATCAACCTGAGCGATCACAGCCGTGATGGAAAGAAAGTCGCCAAGGAGATCAAAGCCTATTCGAAGGCCTTCGATTTGGTCAAACTCATTCCAGGCGCGGAACCCTGGACCTCGCTGATCAAGTCTGTGTTCAATGCCGTCGGAGACGCAACCGGTTCGATCGCTGAGTACAAAACTCCCGACATCGAAGCCTACAAGCAGAAGGTGGAAGAAGCGCTGCGCCAGTTCCAGCGGCCCATCATCGTATTCATTGATGACATCGATCGGCTCTTTCCGAACGAAGTATTTGAGATGGTCCGCATCATCAAGGCGGTGGGTGAACTGCCCCACGTAGGGTACGTTCTGGCGTGGGACTCGGCATACGTCAGCAGTGCGCTGGAAAAACTGGGTGTTCCCTACGCCGGCAGCTACCTGGACAAGGTGGTGCAGATACGCATGCCCCTGCCGAGCCTCTCACTTTCGGCGCGCAGGAAGCTCATCAACGACGCATTGGACGAACTGGCGCCGGAAGCGCTCGTACCTCGGTTCAAAGCACACGATCAGCGACTTTCCGGCCTTTACTATTCCGGCTTGCGTGAATTGCTGGACCAGCCGCGCGATATGGCTCGGGTATTCAACGCCGTCCGCATGATCGAGCCCCCGCTTCGGGGCGAAATCGTCTTCGCCGACATTCTCGGGCTCGCCGCGCTCTCGGTGAAAGCGCCCGCCGTCTTCGAGCTGCTGCGCAGAAATCCAAGACTGTTCGTGGGCAGAGTCGTCGACGATCATGGCCTTCTCGAAAAATCGGAAGATGTGATTAAGGATGGGACCCCGGAACGGGGGCTCGCCTACGACGCGTCCAGTTCCCCATCGAGCGTTCAGCGCGTGGTCCACTATCTCTTTCCATCGGTGGCCGAAGCGGAGGACTCCTACGCATTGGGACACGCCTCTTACGTCGATGGCACCATCGCCCATCCCGCCAGGTTGGCAGTCGCACTCCAACTCAGCGTTACCTCCGGTGATGTCAGCCTGGAGGCGGCCAAACGCTATCTGCAGCAGCCAGAGCAGCGACTGGCAGTCATCGAGTCGCTCACTACAGAGAATTGCTATGCGTTTCTCGAGCTGCTTGGGGATGTTGCCCAATCGCTGGGCGGCGAAGGCATTGTTGACTTGGATGATCTCTGCATGTCGATCGCCGGCCTGCCAGAGCAAGCTTTGTTCGTAGACCGCGCCAAGGCTGGCAAAGAATCCATCGGTCTGAATGCTGAAGACAACGCCCTGCGTGCAGTGGTCATGCTCCTCAAGTCCGTCGACTCTGATCGCATGGATCCGTTGGCGGAAAAAATCGCCACAGATTCAAGGACGCTGTCTTGTGCCGCAGAAATCGTGACGCAAAGCTACGTGCCGCAACGACGGCGCTATTCGGAACAGCTTACCGCCCCAACTCGCGCTCGCGATGCTGTTCTCCAGGCCTTCGCCGCGAATGTGCTGAAGGCAGCGCAGGAAGATCGTCTGTTCCAGATGAACAACCCAGGCTTCATCCTGTGGACACTGGCCCGCTCCGTCCCGACTGACTGCCCTGCAATCTATGCAGCCGTGAAGGCCGTGCAGCCCTCATTGGACAACTTCGCCCTGGAGTTTCTGCGCAACAGTTGGGATTCAACCAATGGCCAGACATACAGCCTGCCACGCGACGAGTCGCTGCACTCCGTCTACTGCCCCCTCGATGATTTCAAGGCGCATGCGGCCTCTCGTTTGGAGGACGAGAGCCTGCGCAACCCCGCGAAGGCCGCTTGGCGGTCTGTGGTCGAAGGGAGAAATCTGTATGGGGTGGATGGTTCCGAAGCGAGAAGATGACTTCGTTAGCACTGCGGGCGGTTGCAAGGCACCCGCCCCAAGTAAGCGCCGTGAGGGTGACGGCTGCTAGCTGATGGTGATCAGGCAATCGAAAGACGCGCGCCAAGTGCTGCTATCGCTGCTAACCGGTAATTCACCATGATGGCTGGAGGAAAGCAACGGCTCGAGAGCCTGCACCAGCGCATGGCAAAAGACCTGAATGAG
>CALMCS010001049.1 GCA_937862875.1 uncultured Comamonadaceae bacterium | reverse complement strand
CGGCGCTCCTCCACGTGGATCACATGGCGGGTTTCGTCTTTCATGATTTCGAAGTAGCGGTGCAGGAATGCAGTCAGCGTGGGCAGGTTCTCCCCTGGACTTGCCAGCAGCACCTGCAGACCGAGCTTTTCGAGATAGCGCATGGTGGCCACGATGTTGGGCGTATCCATCTTGTCAAAGGCTTCGTCCAGCAGGATGAGCCGCAAACCATCCTGGTTGTTCTCATCCATGCGGTAGGCGGAGGACAGCGCCGCGCCGGCGATCACGTACAGCGGCGCGCGGTGCTCGCCACCGGAGCCGGGGCCAATGCGCTTGCTCAGGTGCCCGATGGTCTTGGTGACACCCGTGACCGGGTCGTCGGTCTCAATCTCGATATCGAACTCGAAGAACTCCCGGTAGTCATCGAGCGGGCTATTGACCGCGGCATTGCCGGTGGTGGTTTTCTCGCGCAGCAGTTCCGCGAACTGGGTGGGGATTTCTCCGGCATCTCCAAACAGACTGCCGTCGGCGCCGAAGTCGGCGATGTTCTCGATGAACTTCTTCAGTGGCATGAGGTCTGGGCGCACCTTGGCCTGGAACTGGTACCGCTCCCCATTGGTGAAGGCGGGGGAGGCTTTTAGCGCAGCATTCAAGCGCTTGAAGGTCGTGGTCTGGTACTTGAGGTTGGCGTGGAGGGCCAATGCCACGTCCTGGCGGAAGGTGTTCTGCGAGGCAAGGTAAGCTTCCTGCGCCTGGGCCTTGTACTGGGGTAGCTCCGTGTTCTGCAGCCTGCTGACTTGCTGCTCCATCCATTCCTTGGCTTTGCGCCAGTCGGACGTCACCTCATCGCTGATAGCTTCGCGGTGCTCCGTGAGGAAGGTCCCAAGCAGCGTTTGGGCCGGGCCCAGATGCCGCGTCATGGCGGTGTTACAGCGTCTGGACTGGGTTTCGCACTGGTTGGCCATGGCTTGGTAGTCGTCGCCATATTGCTCCAGCAGCGCGTCCCAGCGATCGGAAGCATATTCCGGGTCATAGTCGGCATGGCTGCGGCAGGTTTCGTGCACCGTGCGCTTGCCCTGGAGCTCCTGCAGCTTGGCTGCGCATTCCCTGGTCAATCTCTCCAGTTCTGTCTCGGCCCGCACAACGGCATCACGGGCTTTGCGGGAATCTGTGTCCAGCTGAGGCTTGCGCGCCTGCAGTTCCCGTAGTTTGGCGGACAGGGCCTGGTACTCGGCACTGGTGCTTCCAGCGATACGTTTCTCTGCGAGTTCTCTCTCGGTGAGCGCTTCGCCCAGCTGGCGGGCAGATCCAAGTAGGAGGCGCAGGGTCTCAGGGGACGACAAGCTTTGCACCGCCAGGCGGATCCGATCAATGTCGCCCTGGCGCCCTTGAAGGTCAGCAACCTGTTGGTTCAGTTTGCGGGATTCGGCCCTGAGTCCGTCGACCTGGCCTTTGGCGCCGGCGCCGATCTGCAGGTCCGCCTCTGGCACCAGGCGTAGCCGCTCAAAGTCTCCGGGCCCCACCAGCATGCCGTCCAGGGTCAGGGTTCGCTCGCCCCGCAGCGCCTCTTGGGCGGAATTCGCGCGTTTGAGGTTGCCTAGCTTGCCACGTAGGTAGGCCACGGCCACCTGGTTGCTGCCCTGTATCAGGCTGGCCGCCGTGTCGGCGGCCGGCTGGCCCTGCCCAGGCCGGGCTCGGTCGGAGCGCACGATCTTGACGCCGTAGATACTGCGTTTGCCCTGCAAGGACTGGTAGATGCCAAAGGCTCTTTCCTCCTCCTGCGAGTCCCGCAGCAGAATGGCCTCCACGTTCTTGGCCAGATAAGCTTCGATCGCTGGCTGCCATTTGGGATCGGTCACCTTCACCAGGTCACAGACGGGGGTGGGGTGCAATCCGTGGTCCGCGAACTCATGCATCAGTAAAGCCGTCGGGGTACTGACCTGCGCGCGGTTGGTATTGGCGCGCTCCATGCCCAGGCCGATGGTAGTGAGACGCTCTTTGGCGATCCGTAGCTGCTCCTTGATGACGTCGTGCTCCTCAGTCAGGTGTGCACCAGCGGCCTTTAGCGTTTCTCCAAGGTCCCGGATGATCTGGCCCAGCGCATCCTGGTCGACTTGGTTCTGCTCCCATGAGAACGCACCAAGCTGCTGTGCGGCCTGCGCAAGCGCGGGTTGCCACTGGGCCAGCAAGTCGTTGGAACTGGCGTTTTGGAGCAGCTGTCGGAAGCTACGCAGTTCCGCCTTCAGCTCTTGTTCCTGGCGGGCGGTTTTTATCTGCGCCTGCGCCAGATCCTGCTGAGCGCCCGCGTTCTCGGCATGGTCCGCATGGGCTTGCTGCAGGCCTGACAGTTGAGCCACTTCGCGGGTCCAGGCCTCCAGCACCTGATCGGCTTTAGTGCTGGCCTTGGTGCACTCTTCGAACACGCCCTCTTGGTCAAACTTTTGCCCCGTCAGCATTTCGTGGGCCGCGTTGCTGAGCTCGTACGCCGCGGAGGCCTGTAGTCCCGTCCACGTGGCGGATTTGCGCGCCTCGGCCAGTGCAGCTTCAAAGTTCTTACTGACCTCCTGGCCTTGCTTGATTTTGATCTCGACGCCCTCGACCAATAGGTTGATCCGCTTGAAGGTCTCCACCAGCTGCTTGAATCTGGCGATGTTGGTGGGGCGGTCCTCCAGCACATCATTGCGAACAATCTGATCCACCGACTTGGAGAAGCTCATGCGCAGTGCGAAGCGGAAGGCGCGCGCAAACGCGTCGTAGGACGCAGGGCCCGCCTTGCCACGCAGCATAAACAGCACTTGCTTGACGTAGCTGGCGCCATCGTCAAACAGCGGTTCTTCACCAGTGACCTTGGATTGCTCCAGCAACCGATGGCGGAAACTGCTCCAGGGCAGGGGCATGGTGGCACCGTCCACCGTCTGCAGGTGCTCTGACATGCTGAGCTCTACGCCGCGAATGACATAGCGGCCCAACACCTTCTCCGCCTCGTTGCTCAGCGAAGCCTCAATGCACACACCCATGG
>CALMCS010001048.1 GCA_937862875.1 uncultured Comamonadaceae bacterium | reverse complement strand
TACGGGAAGGCATCGCAACAACGCATAGGGCCCTATATCGTCATCTCAAAACGAAAACTCTCAACCAAAGCACAGACAAAAAGTTCGTCACAAACGTCGGCAAATCACTCAACCCAGGAAATAACAGACAAAAAAAAGCCCCAACGAATTGGGGCATAAATTGGAGTTACTACCTTGGTTGATTGTTATTTCTTGGCATCGATGCGATCTTGCATGTGCTTGGCGCGCGCTTCCGATGGGGGGTGCGAGCTCAGGATGGAACTGCCACCGCTGCCGCCGCTCAACTTGGCCAGCTTCTGGAATGCCGTCACCAAACCTTGGCGATTCATCTTTTTCTGGGTCAGCAGATCAAAGGAGTAGTCGTCCGCAGCCGATTCCTGCGATTGCGAGAATTGTGCATTGATGAATTTTTCACCCAGTTCACCGGCTTGCGACTGCGACAGCGAGGCCAGAGCGGCGTTGCCACTGTTGGCGGCAATCGAGCGCGCTGCCGAGGCGGCGTAGGCGGTTTGCATGCGGGCCTTGCTGTGGCCCAGACCGACGTGGCCGATTTCGTGGCCGATCACGCCGCGCAGTTCGTCGTCGTTCATCAGATCCATCAGTCCGCTGTAGACGCGGATGCAGCCGTTGGCCATCGCCCAGGCGTTGACGTCGTTGGTCATGTAGACCTTGTAGACCGCCTTCTTGCCGTTGATGGTGCTGGGCATTGGTGCCACCACCTTGTTCAGGCGTTGGGTGTACTTGCTGGAGGCTGGAGCGACCTTGCTCTGCGCGTCCATAGCTTCGCAGGATTCATTGGAGAGCTTCACGATGTCGTCGTCCGACAGACTGATCGCCTTCATCGCGGTGGCTCCAGAGTCCATCAGGCCACCGATATTGCTGGTGCCCATGGTGTTGCAACCCGTGAGTGCGACGCCGCAGGCCAAAGCGATCATCGTTGTCATCAAATGTTTCTGCATAAGCTATCTCCTCTAGTGACTGATTGGGAATCTAAATCATAGCGGAAACCTATGTCAATTTGTATATTAATTATCAATTCAGTAGGATTGAGAGCCAATCAAGGAGGCCCCACAGGCGGTTCCCAGAGGGCGGGAGCCGCGCACTTACGCTTGGAGATCGGTGTTGTTGCTACAGACCTGTGAGGTTAGGAAAGAAATGGGAGCAATTGCAAACCGTGCCTCGCTTACACTGCATAAATGCTCTGGGTCAAAGCCTTTCATATCGTCTTTATCGCCAGTTGGTTCGCCGGGTTGTTCTATCTGCCCCGCATCTTTGTGAATCTCGCCATGGTGCCTCTGGGCTCGCTGGCGGAACGCGAACGACTGTTGCTCATGGCGCGCAAGCTGCTGCGCTTCACCACCATGCTCGCCGTGCCGGCGGTGTTGCTGGGGGCCTGGCTTTGGCTGGGTTACGGCATCGGGCGCGGACAGGGTTGGATGCATGCCAAGCTGTTCGTGGTGCTGTTGGTGATCGGGTATCACCATGCCTGCGCCGTGCTGCTGCGCAAGATTTCCCGCGGCGAGTCCACGCGCTCCCATGTCTGGTTTCGCTGGTTCAACGAGGCGCCGGTTCTGCTGATGCTGGCGGCCGTGGTGCTGGTTGTGGTCAAGCCCTTCTGATCACGCTGGCAGGCATCTTCGGAAATGCACAAAACCTCCGCTTGGCCACTGGCGCTGATCTACGCGGCGCTGATTGTTTTTGCGAGTTTGTTCCCGTTTGACGGCTGGCGCTCGCAGGGCGTGGACCCGCTGGTGTTTCTGCTGGCCAAGATTCCGCCGCCCTATTGGACGTGGTTCGACGTCAATACCAACATCGCGGGCTACGCACCCTTTGGCTTCCTGATGGCGCTGGCCATGCTGCGCTCGGGCTGGTCGCGCGGGGCCGTGCCGATCGCGTTTCTGGTGGGGACGCTGCTGTCCCTGTCGATGGAATTCATCCAGATCTACCTGCCGCGCCGCGTGCCCTCCAACATGGATCTGGTGCTGAACTCGGCCGGTACGCTGCTGGGCGCACTGGTGGCGGCCTTGCTCGAAAAGCTGGGCGCGATCGACCGCTGGAGCCAGTTTCGCGAACGCTGGTTTGTGCCGCAGGCGCGCGGGGCGCTGGTGCTGCTGGCGATGTGGCCGGTGGCGTTGCTGTTCCCGGCTTCCGTGCCGCTCGGGCTTGGCCAGATGTGGGAGCGCCTCGAGGTGGTGCTCGCCGAATGGCTGACGGATACGCCGTTTCTGGAGTGGCTGCCGGTCACCGAAGATGCCATGGAGCCGTTGTCGCAAGGCCGGGAGCTGATCGCGGTGATGCTGGGTCTGCTGATTCCCTGTCTGCTCGGCTACTGCATCATCCGCGGCATCGGTCGGCGCGCGATTTTCACCCTGACCACCACGGTGGTCGGCGTCTCGGTCACTGCGCTGACGTTCTTTCTCAGCTACGGGCCGAGCCACGCCTGGGAGTGGCAGACGGTTCCGACCCGCATGGGGCTGGGCCTGGGCGTGGTCATCGCCATGTTGCTCGCCCCGGTTCCGCGCCGGGTCTGCGCGGCCTTGCTGTTGCTCGCGCTGATGCTGCATCTGAATCTGCTGAATCAAGCCCCCACGAGCGCGTATTTTTCGCAGACTCTGCAGGCCTGGGAGCAGGGCCGTTTCATTCGTTTTTACGGCGTGGCGCAATGGCTGGGCTGGATCTGGCCTTACGCAGCACTCGTGTATGTGGTGCTGAGGGTTTCGCGGCGCAGTGACGACGCCTAGAATGTGCCCATGAGCGATAGCACCAACACGCCGGAAGGCAATGCCGGTTACTACCAGCGCCATGTTTTCTTTTGCCTGAACGATCGCGTGAATGGCGAGGAGAGCTGTGCTCACCACGGCGCACAAAAGGGTTTTGACCGCTGCAAGTCGGCCGTCAAGGCGGCGGGCCTGAACGGGGCCGGCAAGGTTCGCGTGAACAAGGCCGGCTGCCTCGATCGCTGCTCCGGCGGCCCGATCCTGGTGGTGTATCCCGAAGGCACGTGGTACACGTACGTGGACGAAAGCGATATCGACGAAATCGTGGAATCGCACCTCAAGAATGGCCAGGTGGTCGAGCGTCTGCTGACGCCGCCCGAAGTGGGTCGCTGAAGTCGGCCCGCGCCGCCAGTCCGCCCCTGCACCAGATTCTTCTTCCTCTTCTTCCTTCCTTTCTTCAATTCGCAATGTGGAATCAACGCGCGCCCCAAGCTGGATGTCTCCAGACGGGCGTGCTGCCGATCCGTTGCCCCTTTTACTTTTCACTTTTCATTCAGTAGCTTGACGTGAACGCACAAACCGAACGCCTGACCCTCACCGGCCCCGTGGGATCCATCGAAGCGCTGCGAGATTGGGCGGTCACCGCCGACGGCGCTCCGGCGCGCGGCATCGCGATCGTCGCCCACCCCCATCCGCTGTTTGGCGGCACCATGGACAACAAGGTCGTGCAGACGCTGGCGCGTGCCTTTGTGCAGAGCGGCTGGACGACGGTGCGCTTCAACTTCCGCGGCGTCGGCGCCACCGAAGGCGTGCATGACAACGGGCAGGGTGAGCTGCAGGACTTGCTGGCCGTGATCGAACAGGTCGCGCCAGAGGGCCCGATTGCCCTGTCGGGCTTCTCGTTCGGCTCGTTCGTGACCAGCCATGCCGTCGCGCAACTGGCCACCACGCGCACGATCGAACAGGTGGTTCTGGTCGGAACCGCCGCCAGCCGATTCACGGTAGCTCCCATTCCTGCGGAACTTCACGAGCGCACACTGGTCGTTCATGGGGAAGCCGATGACACGGTGGCGCTCTCTTCTGTCATGGATTGGGCGCGCCCTCAGATACTCCCCGTTACTGTCGTACCGGGTGGCGGTCATTTCTTTCACGGACAATTGCCCTTGCTCAAGGGGCTGGTGATGCGGCATCTGCGGTCTGCGCCTGCGGTGTAATTGCCGGTGGGTCAGCGTCCACGCTGCGGCGGGACAGTTTGCTGACCCCTCTTTGTTGTTGTTATTGTTATTTTTTCGTTTCCGATTGCTCGATCCCATGAAGTCTCTTCTGTCTACGATGCGAAACCTCGCATGCGCCGCCCTGCTGGCTCCTACGCTGGTATGGGCTCAGGTTCCACAACCGCCCGAAATTGCCGCGCGCAACTATATGTTGGTGGACATGACGGCGGGCCAGGTGCTGGCGGCCAAGGACATCGATGCGCAGATCGAACCGGCATCGCTCACCAAGCTGATGACCGCCTACGTGGTGTTCGACGCCCTGCGCGCCAAGAAAATCACGCTCGAGCAGACCCTGCCCGTCAGCGTGAAGGCCTGGAAGATGCCCGGTTCGCGCATGTTCATCGACCCCAAGATGCAGGTGAAGGTCAATGACCTGATCAGCGGCATGATCATTCAATCGGGCAACGACGCATCGATGGCGCTGGCCGAAGGCGTGGGCGGCACCGAAGAGAATTTCGTGCGCCTCATGAACGAGCAGGCCAAGGCCCTCGGCATGACCAAGACCGGTTACGCCAACCAGGAAGGCCTGACCGCCCCCGGCCACCAGACCACCGCACGTGATCTGGCGACGCTGGCGCAGCGCCTGATGAAGGACTTCCCCGAGTACATGCATTACTACTCGACGAAGAACTACCGCTACCCAGGTACGCCCGAGTCGAACAGCTACAACCGCAATTCGCTGTTGTTCCGCGACCCCACCGTCGATGGTTTGAAGACGGGTCACACCAATGCGGCGGGTTACTGCCTGGTGGCCACCTCGAAGCGCGACTTCCCGAATGTCGGTCAGCGCCGCCTGATCTCGATCGTGCTGGGTGCGAGCAGCGAGTCTGCCCGTGCCAACGAATCGCAAAAGCTGCTCAACTGGGGCTACACCGCGTTTGACGCGGTCAAGCTGTTCGACGCTGGACAGCCCGCCGCGACTCCAGCGGTGTGGAAGGGTGCCAAGAACGAGATCAAGATTGGCCGTCCGGAAGCCATCGTGATCACCGTGCCCGCCGGCAGCGCAGGCAAGGTGACCACCGAGATCGAACGCAAGGATCCATTGATCGCGCCGTTCACCAAGGGCCAGGCGATTGCCACCCTCAAGGTGAAGCTGGGCGACGAGGTGGTCTCGACCGTGCCGCTGGAAGCGCTGGAAGATGTTCCACAAGCAGGCATCTTCGGCCGCGCATGGGACGCCATCCGACTCTGGATTAAGTAACTAAGTACCCCCCTGAGGCGCTTTGCGCCTTCCCCCCGGGGGGACACCGCCTTCGCCGCGAGGCGGCTCTTGCTCGGCGGTTGCTGGCCTGGGCCGCGCTGGGGTTTAGGGCTTTTACCTTGTTCGCTGTCGCTGGGTTAT
>CALMCS010001047.1 GCA_937862875.1 uncultured Comamonadaceae bacterium | reverse complement strand
GGAACCGTTGCAGGCCAACCCGACCATCATCGAAGACAACTGCTTCATCGGCGCGCGCTCCGAAGTGGTTGAAGGCGTGATCGTCGAAGAAAACTCCGTGCTGGGCATGGGCGTCTACATCGGCAAGAGCACCCCGATCTTCAACCGCGACACCGGCGAGACCCTGTTCGGCCGCGTGCCATCGGGCTCGGTGGTGATCAGCGGCAACATGCCCAAGACCACGAAGGACGGCATTGCCTACAGCACGTACGCAGCCATCATCGTGAAGACCGTGGATGCCAAGACCCGTTCGAGCACCAGCCTGAACGATCTGCTGCGCGACTGATCTCAGAGCGTTTTGCCAGCGTCACAGCGACGCTGGCAACCCAATAGCATTCGGGAGGAGACATTCATGGGTACGATGGAAAAAATTCTGCGCCTCATGGCGGAGAAAAAGGCGTCAGACGTGTACTTTTCGGCGCACGCGCCGGCACTGATCAAGTTGAATGGCGAATGCGTTCCCATCAACAGCCAGACGCTTTCACCAGAAGCACCACTGAATCTGCTGTCAGAAATCGTCCCTCCCGAACGCATTGAAGAGCTGCAGGAAACGGGCGAGCTCAACATGGGCGTTCCGCTCGAGGGCATCGGTCGTTTCCGGATCAGCGCCATGCGCCAACGCGGCAGTTACGCGGTGGTGATTCGCTACATCCCCAGCGACATTCCCAAGATCTCGGCGCTGAGTCTGCCCGACGTGCTTCCTGATCTGATCATGGAAAAGCGCGGCCTGATTCTGATTGTCGGAGCCACCGGCTCGGGCAAGAGCACCACGCTCGCCTCGATGATCGATCACCGCAATGAACTCGCCTCCGGCCACGTGCTCACGGTGGAAGACCCGATCGAGTACCAGTTCACCAACAAGCGCTCGATCATCAACCAGCGCGAAATCGGCGCTGACACCAATTCTCTCGGCACCGCGCTGAAAAATGCGCTGCGCCAGGCCCCCGACGTGATCCTGATCGGCGAAATTCGCGATCGCGAAACCATGTCCGCCGCGATTGCCTACGCGCAGTCGGGCCACCTCTGCCTTGCGACCCTGCACGGCAACAACAGTTACCACGCCCTGAACCGGATCCTGTCCTTCTACCCCGTGGAAGTGCGTCCCACCATGCTGGGCGATCTGGGTTCGGCGCTCAAGGCGATCATTTCTCAACGACTGGTGCGCACCCCACAGGGCGCGCGCCTGCCGGCCGTCGAGGTCATGCTCAACACCAAGCTGGTGGCTGACTTGATCGAAAAAGGCGACTTTTCCGGCGTGCGCGAAGCCATGGAAAAATCCATGGCCGAGGGCTCGCAAACCTTTGAAGAAGCGTTGGCGCACATGATTCTGGACGGTCAGATCGACCGCAAAGAAGGCATTTCCCACGCCGACTCACCCACCAATTTGCTGTGGCGTCTTCAAAACGACTTCGCGCTGGCGTCCAAGGCGGCGCAAGCCCAGGTCGATGCCAACCAGCGTATTGACGACGACCAGCCATCCTTTACCGAAATCGTGCTCGACGTGCATCCGCGCTGACACCCGGTTTCCAGCCAGTGTTCCCCATGTCCCCCACCCTGCTTCTGACCGAACAGCTCATCAGCCGCCCATCGGTAACTCCCAACGATGAAGGCTGCCTTGAAATTCTGGCGGCTCGCCTCGAGCCACTCGGCTTCGTGTGCGAGCGACTGGACAGCGGGCCGGAAGATTTCCGCGTCAGCAACCTGTGGGCCAAGCGCTCCGCAACCACCGGCAAGGCCAATGCGCGCACGCTGGTGTTCGCGGGCCATACCGATGTGGTGCCCACCGGCCCGGTCGAGCAATGGAGCAGCCCACCGTTCACGCCGATGCACCGCAACGGCCGCCTGTATGGCCGCGGCGCAAGCGACATGAAGACCTCCATCGCCGCCTTCGTGGTGGCCGTGGAAGAGTTTGTGGCGAGCCAGGCCGACACCGATATCAACATCGCCCTGTTGCTGACCAGCGACGAGGAAGGCCCGTCGGTCGACGGCACCAAGGTCGTGGTGGAACGTCTGCGCGAGCGCGGCGAACCGCTCGAGTGGTGCATTGTGGGCGAGCCCACATCGGTCAAACAGACCGGCGACATGATCAAGAACGGCCGTCGCGGCACGCTCTCGGCCAAGCTCAATGTGCGCGGTGTGCAAGGTCACATTGCCTACCCTCAGTTGGCGCGCAACCCGATTCACCAGGTGGTTCCGGCGCTGGCCGAACTCGCCGCCACGCAGTGGGATCAGGGCAACGCGTTTTTCCCGCCCACCAGCTGGCAGATGAGCAATATCCACGGCGGCACGGGTGCGACCAACATCATTCCCGGCTCGGTGGTGATTGATTTCAATTTCCGCTTCTGCACCGAATCATCGGCAGAAAGCCTCAAGCAGCGCGTGCAAGCCGTGCTCGATCGCCATGGTCTGGAATACGACCTGACCTGGACGCTGGGTGGTCAACCCTTTCTCACCACGCCCGGCGATCTGGTGCGTGCGGTGCAAGGCGCGATCAAGGAAGTGGTCGGCATCGACACCGAGCTGTCCACCACGGGCGGCACCAGCGATGGCCGATTCATCTCGCAGATCTGCAAGCAGGTCATCGAGTTTGGTCCGACGAACGCCACCATTCACAAGATTGACGAGTACGTGGTGGTCGCCGAGATCGATCCGCTCAAGAACATCTATCGCCGCACCATCGAACTGCTGAACATCGAAGGCGGCAAGGCATGAGCGAGCTGAAGAATGTGGGCGATCTGATTCGCAGCGCTGCCCAGCAACTGGAAGACGCCGGCGTGGCCTTTGGTCACGGCACCACCAATGCCTATGACGAGGCCGCGTGGCTCGTGCTGTGGCAAGTAGGTCTGCCCATCGACAGCCTGCTCGCCGAGGACGAACCGGACAGCGTCGATCGCAACCCGGTCACGCCCGAGCAGGAAGCCCTGGTGCAGCAACTGGTCGAGCAGCGCATCAGCACGCGCAAGCCGGCCGCGTATCTGACGCGTGAGGCGTGGCTGCAAGGCGTTCCGTTCTACATCGACGAGCGCTCGATCGTGCCGCGCAGCTTCATCGCCGAACTGCTGGCCGATGGCAGCATCGACGACTGGCTGAGCGACGAGACCCACAAGGTA
The DNA here is from genome assembly GCA_937862875.1 of uncultured Comamonadaceae bacterium. Lineage (GTDB taxonomy): Bacteria > Pseudomonadota > Gammaproteobacteria > Burkholderiales > Burkholderiaceae_C > Diaphorobacter_A. The sequence continues at coordinate 603 of CALMCS010001047.1, read as the reverse complement.
CTCGACCTGTGCACCGGCAACGGCAGCCTGGCCTGCCTGGCCGCCATGACCTACCCCGACGTGGAAGTCACCGGCGCGGACATCTCGGAAGACGCGCTGGCGGTGGCCCGCATCAACGTGGAAAAGCACGGTCTGCAGGAGCGCGTGCAACTGGTGCAGAGCGACGGCATGAACGCGCTCGACGCTGACTGGGATCTCGTGCTGTGCAATCCGCCCTACGTGAACTCCGACAGCATGGGCAAGCTGCCCGAAGAATATCGCGCCGAGCCCGAATTGGCGCTGGCCGGTGGTGCCGACGGCATGGACTTCATCCGCCAACTGTTCAAGGCCCTGCCCGCCAAACTCAAGCCCAATGGCGTGTTGGTGCTCGAGATCGGCAACGAAAAAGCGTATTTCGAGGCTGCTTTCCCTACCCTGCCCGTGTTCTGGCTCGAAACCAGTTCAGGCGATGAGCAGGTCTTGTTGGTGACGCAGCGCGCGCTGATGGAATTGCCAGCCTGATCGATCGGCTGGTCGATCGGCTGGTTTCAAGCCATCAAGGTGCCAGCACACGCACCGCGAACTTGGAAATCGGCAGATAGAGATAGCTCTCGAGTCGCTGCG
>CALMCS010001046.1 GCA_937862875.1 uncultured Comamonadaceae bacterium | reverse complement strand
CCTTCTAGCCTGTAAACGCGGCGAGGGCGGGATGGATTTCTCCAAGTTTCCCTATCAGCAAGGCTTTGCCGGCGCTGGTGTGGGTGTGCGTCAGGCCCGCATGCTCGGCGCGATGGACACCCCGGCCCTGCGCCGCAAGAATGCAGATGGCTCTGTTTCCCGCAAGGTGGGTGAGCGTTTGTATGTCGATCCGGCGCCAGAGCAGGAGCTGGATGCCTATCTGAGCTCGGGAACATTCTCCGATGGTCTGGTGCGCGCGGTGGCCAGCGCTGATGCGCGAGGCGTTTTTCGTGTCCGGGGCCAGGTGATGCTGCGCGACGAAACCGAGGCATGGAATTCCACAGCGCTCAATTACTACGGCAACGGCAAGGCGAGCGTTCTCAAGATGACTTGGGCGAAGGGGGACGCCGAGAAGGTTGCGGACTTCAATGGCTGGCCAGCCTATGTGCTTGATGCGGTGCAGTACCAGTCCCGCAATGGAACCTCCTACGGGAATGTTTACGCGATCAAGGCGACTCAGACCTATCTGGGAACGGTGAGTGAATTCACGACCAATATTCAGATGACGGCTCCGACATTGGTGCGCAGCGGCGAAAAAAGCCAGTGGCTCTACGAGGCGTTGTCAGGTGTGACCTGTATCGACGGGCAGTACTGCTTTTTCTACGTTGTGGATGTGGGCAGCCGTCAGCTTTACGCGAATATCAAGACGGTTGCATACCAGTTGGCCAAGGACTTTGCCGCAATTACGGTCAGCCCCTTGGGGCGCTTCGGGATCGGTTCCTATATGCGGCCCGAATACCCCCTGTTTGATTTGCCGCACCCCATCGATGTGAGTCAGTGCCCAGGCATTGAGTTTCATTACTCAGAGGATGGTGGCCTGAACTTCGCAACCCTGGACAGCGCGCCAATTTTGCAGGAGTTCACCGACACCGTTCTGTCTCTGAACTCGCACACACAGTACGCGCCCACGTTCAATCTCGCAGTGAACTTTTTTTCATCGGTGACTGTGCCCTTGAACCCGCAGCAGGCAGTGGTACTTATGGCCATTCCCTATGTGATGGAGGTAAGGCCTGGAAACCATGCGGTAAACGCCAAGATCAAACTTGGTGTGGTCGATTTTGTATCCCGCACGGTGGTTGAAACGGCTGTTTTGGAGGACAGCGTGACGCCACCGGGAGAGAGCGGCTGGGATGGCGCGGAGGCTGCAGCTGTGGGCTACTTGGCGGGCTGGGTGGGCATCCCTATCAAGGGCGGAGCGCTGTTTGTTGTGCGCCCCTTGGGTGCAGCCGACTACCGAGACAACCCGCCGCGCTGCCTGTTCACCACGGATGGTGTGAACATCCAGTGGCAGCCACCGATGCCGTGGCCGGGGTGGTGCGTGGGCGTGGCCAGAGCCATCTCCAAAGACACGATTGTGGTTCCCGTCTATGAGCCGGGGCTCGGCTATGTGTTGTACCAGTCCGGTGACTTGGGTGCGACCTGGACGCTGCGCGCAACACTGTCGGACGAGGCACGGGCACCGCAAAAAATCACTTCGCGGGCTCACCTGCTGGAGTTCTCGCAAGTGACAAAGCTGCGAGACGGGGCAGCGCCGGCCAATGCCACACCCGGCGCCCCATGGGTAAGCGATAGCCGATTTACACCGCCGAACGCATGAAGGAT
>CALMCS010001045.1 GCA_937862875.1 uncultured Comamonadaceae bacterium | reverse complement strand
GACGCGAAGCGCAATTTTTCGACGCGGTAGTAGGCCAAGTCGTTGAGGTCGCCCTTGGGCTTTGCCTCTTCCGTGACAGGCCACGGCTCCACCGTCTCATAGTCAAGGTGCAGTGCCGCAAGGGTGCGCCCGGCCTTCTCGAAGGCACGGAAGTCAGGCGCGTAAGGAACCCGTGGCAGCACCTTTTTGAGATCGGATGCGTACTGCTCCCGGTACTCGGGAGAGTGGAGAACACCATAGCAATAGAAGAAGATCGCTTCCTTGGTGATGGATGCGTCACCGTAGTGCTTGCGGAAGTTTGCGAGCGCCACGTCAGTGATGCCGTCGTGGCGGATGTAGCCATCGACAACCGTGGCGGCGTCAAACAGCCCTTTGACCTGACCGTTAGCCCCTTGCTTCTCGTACCAATACATGGAGAAGCACTGCCCGCCGTGCAGCAGGTGGATGTTGGGGATGAGCCGCGTCACCAGCGCGGAGAATGGTCGATCCTCACCCGGCCCCGGCAACTGGATGACCAGATTTTCATGGGCAGGTGTTGGATACAGCTTGGTGGGCCGGTACTCAGACCACATCGTGTCCAAGTACACCCACGATTTGGAGAATGGTCGGTAGCTCGCCAGACAGAGGTTCTCGGGCACGAACTCTGCGGCCCGCTGCCTCAGAATGGATTGCCGCAACCCTCTAGTCCATTTGATGAGCTTCGGATTCTTGTCCACCAAGCCCGCCACATCCTTCTCTGTCTTAGCCGTCGCGAGCGAGCCATTCGACACAAGGGTGTTCAAGATGTTCGTGTAGGAGGCGACCATCTTCCGCACAGAGGCGATCAGCGCCCCTTGGCTGTAGTTGTAGACCCACGGATCACGCCCGGTTGAGACGCCCGGCGTTCTTGTGGCGAAGATGGCCCCGGCTTCGTCATTGAACGGAACGAACTCGTTGAAGTTGCCGCTGCGCTGGTTGATCCAGTCGTGGTGCTCGTTGGGTTGCAAGGCCACCCAAGGCACTGCCTTGTAGCTGGCGAAGCCCGTCACAATTTCCAGCTTCTGCTCGCGCGTCAGGTACTCGCCAATGTCGTGGTAGCGCACATTTGCATTGCCGACGTGGCCCTTCCGCTTGACCAACAAGGTGATCGCGACTGAGCTGCGCGAACCTGAGCCAAACACCTTGCCACCTTCTTTGCGCGAGATTTCCCCGCTGGTGCGCTGGTTGCCTCGCAGGTTGAACACGTAGATGTCCGAGAACTCATCTTGGAGCGTCTTGCGGAAGCCGTCCATCGTGTTGCCATCAACCCAGCCGCCGTTCGTGACGAAGCAAACGATGCCCTCATCCTTGATGCGATCCGAAGCCCAGCGGAAGGCACGGATGTAGGAGTCGTAAAGGCTGCGCACCAGCGTGGCGGTGGAGTACGCCGCATAGGTGGCCGCGATGCGCCCATCAAGCCGTGGATAGTTCAGATTCTGGTTGTTGTCGTTGCCGCTGTCCTGACCTACAGAGTAGGGCGGGTTGCCCACGATGACCCGAATGTCGCGCGCCTTCTGGCGATCCGCCCGCTCGTGGTTCTCCGGCAGTCCTTCGTCGATGTCGCCGTTCTGCGGCTCGCTCATCTGGAACGTGTCGGTGAGCACGATGCCGGGGAACGGCTCGTAGTCCTGCCCGGTGACGCGGTGGAATGACTCTTCGATGTTGATGGCTGCGATGTAGTAGGCCAGCAGCACGATCTCGTTGGCGTGCAGCTCGTGGCGGTACTTGTACGGCAGCTTGTCGGCCGGGATCAGGCCTGTTTCGATCAGCCGCACGGGGAAGGTGCCGGTGCCGGTGAACGGATCAAGGATGTGGACGTTCTTGTCGGCGAGGCGGGTGCCAAAGTGCTCTTGCAGAGCAGCGTCGGCGCTGTGCAGGATGAAGTCAACGATCTCGACCGGCGTGTACACAATGCCCAGCCTCTCGACCATGCGGGGGAAGGCGGTCTTGAAGAACTTGTCGTACAGCTCGACGATGATCTTCTGCCGCCCCTTGGGGTCGGTGATGCCCGAAGCACGCTCGCGGACGCTGGCATAGAACCCTTGCAGCGTCTCGTGCTCCTTGTCCAAGGCCTGCGCCTCAAGGATGTCCATGATCTTCTGCATGGACTGTGAAACCGGGTTCTTGCTGGTGAAGGCGTAGCCCTCGAACAGCGCATCAAACACCGGCTTGGTGATGATGTGCTGTGCCAGCATCTCCACGGCGTCGTTCTGGCTGACGCTCGGGTTCAGGTTCTTGCGCACGCCCTTGAGGAACTCATCAAATGCCTTCTTGCCCTTGCTGTGCGGCTTGTCCAGCAGCGCGCGAATGCGCATCTGGTGGCGGTCGGCGATCTCGGCGATGTCCTTGGCCCAGTCTTCCCAGTAGCGACGGTTGCCGCACTTGTTGACGATCTTGGCGAACATGGCGTCTTGCCACTTGCCCAGCTCCACCGGGTCGAACGAAAACCCAAGCTGCTCGGGCAAGCGATCGGTCTTTTCATTGCCAGCACCGACGCCGATGACGTTCACCACTCCGTTGCTCTTGCCCATCAGGTCGATGGTGGCGAACTGCTTATCAAGGCGGTCATCGTGAGCGCGCAGAGCGTTGAGCACCTGCCACACCACGCGGTACTTCTTGTTGTCGTCCAGCGCAGCCTCGGGTGACGTGTCCTTGCGGATGCCGATTGGCAGGATCACATAGCCGTACTTCTTCCGGCCTGCCGGGTCTTTGCGCATCACACGGCCGACCGACTGCACCACGTCCACCACCGAGTCGCGGGGATTCAGGAAGATGGCGGCATCGAGCGCGGGCACGTCCACACCCTCAGACAAGCATCGGGCGTTGGTCAGGATGCGGCACACCGGCTCTTCCTTGCCGATGTTGCCCTTGAGCCATGACAGCCGCTGATTCCGCTCGACCACGTTCATCGTGCCGTCAACGTGCTTGGCTTCCAGTGCAGGCAGGTAGTCGATCTGGTCGCCGAGGTCGTTGGATACTTTCTCGAATTCGGCAGTCAGCAGCTTGGAGTGCTTGATCGACTGGGCAAAGGCGATGGCTGTGCGCATGGGTTGCGGGTCGCCGCTGATGTCCATGCCATCCTCGGCCGCGACGTGCTTTCCAAGGCCGTTCCAGCAGCCGACCACCTTCACCGCGTCGTCCAGCTTGAGTTCATCGCCGCTGTCGGCGATCCGCTGGTTCAGCACCTGACTGACGTGCAGCTCATCGACGGCGATCACCAGCACCTTGTAGTCGGACAGCAGATCGCGCCGCACTGCCTCGTCGAAGCGCAGGCGGTGGAAAACGGGCCCGAAGGTGGACACATCGTCCATCGAGTACACCTGCACATTCGACTCTTCGGCCTTGGTCTTGCTGGCCTCAGCGTAGATGCGCGGGGTGGCGGTCATGTAAAGCCGCTTTTTGCCCTTGATGACGGCGTTGTCATGCACGCGCACGAAAGCCGAAGGATCGTCACCGGGCGCGGTGTAGCCCGCTGTCCGGTGGGCCTCATCGCACACCACCAGGTCGAACTCGATGCCGGTTTTCTGCTGGGCCTGATGCACCACCTCGATGGACTGATAGGTCGAGAACACCACGGTCACGGCCGTGCTGTCCTGCGTCTCGGTCATGGACTTGGCGAGCTTGGCCGCGTTCGTCGTGGCCGGGTAGGCCAGCTCATAGATGCGCATGTCCTCTTCGTTGCGGCTGGCCTTGCTGTCCGAGCACACTGCGAAGCAGCGCAGCGGCACGCTGGCGTCAGCCGTCCACGCGCGCAGCGTCTGCGACAGCAGGGCGATGGATGGCACGAGGAAGAGGATGGTCTGGCCCGGCTTGACCATCTCCTGCGCCACGATCAGCGACGTGTAGGTCTTGCCGGTGCCGCAAGCCATGATGAGCTTGCCGCGGTCGCTGGTCTTGAAGGGGTCTCCTCGTTTTCAGTGCAATAAGTGACGGTACGAAAAGCTAGCACTGG
>CALMCS010001044.1 GCA_937862875.1 uncultured Comamonadaceae bacterium | reverse complement strand
AGGAAAGCGCCCATGTACTGGTTGACGCGCTCTGTAATGGACTCCCAGGAGGCCAGCACCACAATCACCGTGATGAAGGCTGTCAGCGGAACAAACCAGAAGCTGAGGCCATCAAGGCCCAGGTGGTAGTGCACGTTGAAACGTTCGATCCACATCGACTTTTCAACGAACTGCGCTGCTGCCGTGCTGGTGTCAAATCCGCTGAACAGCGGAAACGTGACGGCCAGACCAGCCAATGCGCCGACCAGAGCGATCCAGCGCACCATGGGTGCCTGGTTATCGCGTCCGAAGAACAGGAGCAGAAGGCCAAAGGCGATCGGCGTCCAGATTGCAAGACTCAACAATCCCATTTTTATTTTTCCCCTACTACTTGTTGAGCCACACGAAGTACGTCATGAGTGCGAACACACCCAGGATCATGACCAACGCGTAGTGATAGAGATAGCCTGATTGCAGGCGACGTACCAACTGACCCAACTTGGCCGTGAGCTTCCAGGATCCGTTGACGATGGCTCCGTCGATGATCGCTTGATCGCCGACCTTCCAGAACACGGTACCCGCCACGCGAGCGCCGCGAGCGAAGATGTTCTCGTAGACCCAATCCACACCGTACTTGCCTTCCAGCACCTGATACAGGCCGATCTTCTTGGAGAACGACATGATCGCAGTGGGAATCGCAGGCTTGAGCATGTAGAACACGAAGGCCACTACGACACCTGCCAGAGCAAGCCAGAACGGAGCCGCGGTGAAACCGTGCAGTGCCATGGACACCCAGTCGTGAATGTCGTGACGCAGCTCGGCCATGGCGTGGTGCTTGGTTCCATCGACGTGAATCACGCCCTTGAAGAAGTCACCCAGCACCATCGGCGCCAGAGCCATCGCACCGATCACCACCGACGGAATCGCCAGCAGCAACAACGGCACGGTCACCACAGCAGGCGACTCATGCGGCTTGGCATCGTGGCCATGACCGTGGTCGTCGTGACCATGTGCATGGTCGTCGTGGTGTGCATCGGGGTTCTGGTCGTAACGTTCCTTGCCATGGAAAACCAGGAAGTACACGCGGAACGAATAGAACGCCGTGATGAACACGCCAGCCAGCACCGCGAACGTCGCGAAACCGGCAGCAGGCAGATTCGAAGCGTGAACGGCTTCGATGATCGCGTCCTTGGAGTAGAAGCCCGAGAAGAACGGCGTACCGATCAGCGCGAGGTTACCCAGCAGGAAGGTGATCCAGGTGATCGGCATGTACTTGCGTACGCCGCCCATCCAGCGGATGTCCTGGTTGTGGTGCATGCCCATGATCACGGAACCCGCACCGAGGAACAGCAGCGCCTTGAAGAACGCGTGTGTCATCAGGTGGAAGGTAGCGACCGAGTAGGCCGACACGCCCAGAGCGATGGTCATGTAACCCAGCTGCGACAGCGTGGAGTACGCGATCACGCGCTTGATGTCGTTCTGGATGATGCCCAGGATACCCATGAACAGCGCCGTGATCGAACCGATGATCAGGATGAAGTTCAAAGCGGTGTCCGACAGCTCGAACAGTGGCGACATGCGCGACACCATGAAGATGCCGGCGGTCACCATGGTCGCCGCGTGAATCAGCGCCGAGATAGGTGTGGGACCTTCCATCGAATCAGGCAGCCAGGCATGCAGTGGGAACTGCGCCGACTTGCCCATCGCGCCGATGAACAGGCAGATGGCGATCACCGTGACCAGCAACCAACCGGTGCCGGGCAGCAGCGTGTTCTGAATCTCGGGCAGCTTCGCGAAGATTTCCGAGTAGTTCAGGGTGCCGGTGTAGGCAGCGATCAGGCCAATGCCGAGAATGAAGCCGAAGTCACCCACGCGGTTGACCAGGAACGCCTTCATGTTCGCAAAGATGGCCGTTGGCTTCTTGTAATAGAAACCGATCAGCAGATACGACACCAGACCCACGGCTTCCCAGCCGAAGAACAGTTGCAGCAGGTTGTTGGCCATCACGAGCATCAGCATCGAGAAGGTGAACAGCGAGATGTACGAGAAGAAGCGATCGTAGCCTTCGTCGTCGGCCATGTAGCCCATCGTATAGATGTGCACCATCAGCGACACAAAGGTGACCACGCACATCATCATCGCGGTGATGCTGTCGATCAGGAAGCCGACTTCCATCTTCAGACCACCGACCACCATCCACGTGTAGATGGTTTCGTTGAATGTGGCGCCTTCAAAAACTACGCTCTTGAATACGAACGCAGAAATCAGAAGCGACACCAGTACGCCCAGGATCGTCAGGGAACTGCTACCGGTACGGCCAATTTTATTGCCACCGAAAGCTGTGCCCCAAATACCAGCCAAGGCTGAGCCAGCGAGCGGAGCCAGGGGCACCGCAAGCAGCATGGATACAGAAAGGGTTTGACTCATTCTTCAGAACCTTAGTAAACGCTCTCAACCCTTGAGGGTGTCGAGATCTTCTGCGTTGATGTTGCGGTTGTTACGGAACAACAGCACCAAAATCGCCAGTCCGATGGCCGACTCCGCGGCAGCCACAGTCAGGATGAAGAACACGAATACCTGGCCATGCATATCGCCAAGGTAATGGGAGAACGCGACGAAATTCATATTGACGGCCAGGAGCATCAGCTCGATGGCCATCAGCAGAACGATAATATTCTTGCGATTGAGGAAAATGCCCACCACGGACATGGAGAACAACATCGCTCCAAGTACCAGGAAGTGACCCAACGTCAAAGTCATTATTTTTTCTCCTCTGTTGCAGGCTCAGCTTCTGGTGCTGCAGGAGCAACAGGCTTTTGTGTCACGGCCATCTTGACCACCGTCAGGCGATCGGATGCACGAACACGAATTTGCTGGCTGGGGCTGACGGCCTTCGAGTCCTTGCGTTGACGCAGGGTCAAGGCAATCGCGGCAATCATGGCCACCAGCAGAATCACGGCAGCAATTTCAATCGGGTACAGGTACTCGGTATACAGCAGTTTGCCCAGTTCCTTGGTATTGGAATAAGGAACCACCTTGCCAGCGGCATCGAGCACCACGGTCAGAGCCTTGGGCTCTTCCATGCCGCGGAAACCGGTCATCAGCACAGCGCCCATTTCGAAGGCGATCAGCGCGCCGATGAAGGCGGCCAATGGGAAATGGCGCCAAAAGCCTTTTCGCACGGTGTCGATATTGATGTCCAACATCATCACCACGAACAGGAACAGCACCATCACCGCGCCGAGGTACACGAGTACCAGCGCAATGCCGAGAAATTCAGCCTTGAGAAGCAGCCAGATGGCCGCAGCTTGAGAGAAGGCAAGAATCAGATTGAGCACCGCGTGCACAGGATTGCGCGCAGTGATCACGCGGAAGGCTGCAATGAGCAGCACGACCGAGAAAAGATAGAAAAAAGCAGTTTTGGCGTCCATGGATCGATACTTCTTATGTGATCAAGGAGCCGCTTCAGCGGTACTTGGCATCCGCTGCCTTGGCAGCAGCGATTTCAGGCTCATAGCGATCACCCACGGCCAGGAGCATGTCCTTGGTGTAGTACAGATCGCCACGCTTTTCGCCGTGGTACTCAAGAATATGCGTCTCGACGATCGAGTCCACCGGGCAGCTTTCTTCGCAGAAGCCGCAGAAGATGCACTTGGTCAGATCGATGTCGTAGCGCGTGGTACGGCGCGAGCCGTCGTCACGCACATCCGACTCGATGGTGATCGCCATCGCCGGGCACACTGCTTCACACAGCTTGCAGGCAATACAACGCTCTTCACCGTTTTCATAACGGCGCAGAGCATGGAGGCCACGAAAACGTGGCGAGAGAGGCGTCTTCTCTTCAGGAAACTGCACCGTGATCTTGCGACGGAAGGTGTAGCGACCGGTCAGCATCATGCCTTTGACCAGTTCAGCGAGCATGAAGCTCTTGAAGAAATCCTTGACGGAGAAAGAAGACGCAGGAGCAGCAGTAACGGTAGTCATTCTTGTCCCCGCTTATTTCCAAATATTCCAAGGCGACAGCAGCCAAGCTGCAATCACGAGCAGCCAGATGAGCGTCACCGGGATGAAGATCTTCCAGCCCAAACGCATGATCTGGTCATAGCGAAAGCGCGGGAAGGTGGCGCGGATCCAGATGAACATGGATACCACGACGAAAGTCTTGATCGCCAGCCAGATCCAACCAGGGATGAAGGCCAGGAAGTCGAACGGTGGCAACCAGCCGCCGAGGAACATGATCACGGCCAGGATCGACACCAGCCACATGCTGGCGTATTCGGCCAGGAAGAAGACTGCGAAGCCCATGCCCGAGTA
>CALMCS010001043.1 GCA_937862875.1 uncultured Comamonadaceae bacterium | reverse complement strand
ACCAGGGACCTACGGATTAACAGTCCGGCGCTCTACCAACTGAGCTATTGAGGAACAAGACTTAGATTATATACACAAAAAACTGTCGTTTTTGGAAGACTGGGTCTTGTGTTCTGCATTTTCTGAAATCTTGAAGATTTCGGGGCTTAGGTCTCGGTTGGCGGTTCTGGTCGGAACCAGAGCCAAGTAAGAACACAGGCCATGCAGGTGTAAGCCAGTATTTTCACCCAATTTGGGGCACCGCTGAGAAACAAAAATATCGAACAGAGCGCCATAACTATGGTAGCGCTCCATTTGGCCTTGCGGCTGACGCGGCCGCCGTGGGTCCAATCCTGCAGCATCGGGCCGAAGAGGCGGTGGTTCCAGAGCCAGGCGTGCAGCCGGGGAGAGCTGCGGGCGGCGGCCCAGCCGGCCATCAAGATGAAGACCGTCGTTGGCAAGCCGGGAACGACGATGCCGATGACGCCCATGATCAGGCACAGGATGGCGAAGGCCATGAGCAGCCAGCGCACCAGGGCGGGCTTGGGCTCGTGGTGCGGCGGCGGAAGCTGCGGCGGTCGCGGGAGCGGTTGTGGGGAAGGCGGCTTGCTCTTTTCGGGCATGGCGAGATTGTGCGCGCGTCGGCGGGCGTTGGAGGCTTGGGCTATGCTGAGTCCTGCAAATCTTCTATCTGTTATGACCATTCAAACGATTCTCAAAATGGGCGATCCCCGGTTGCTGCGGGTTGCCGCACAGGTGACGCACTTCGACACGCCGGAACTGCGGGCGCTGGTGCAGGACCTGCGCGACACGATGAAGGCGGCGAACGGGGCAGGCATTGCCGCGCCGCAGATCGGTGTGGATTTACAGGTGGTGATTTTTGGCTCCGACCTGCGCAACCCGCGCTATCCGGATCGGCCACTGGTTCCACCTACCGTATTGATCAACCCCGTCATCACGCCGTTGGGTGATGCGGAGGAAGACGATTGGGAGGGTTGCCTGTCCGTTCCAGGCTTGCGGGGCAAGGTGCCGCGCTTTCTGAATATTCGCTACCAGGGGTTTGATATGGAGGGGCGGGTGATCGATCGCACGGCGGAGGGCTTTCATGCGCGGGTGGTGCAGCACGAGTGCGACCACCTGATTGGCAAGCTCTACCCGATGCGGGTGCGCGACTTCACGCAGTTCGGCTACACCGAAATTCTGTTTCCAGACATCGACGCAGCCGAGGACGATTGATGTGATGCGTTGTGCTGAAGAGGCCCTAAGTCGGGCTTATTCGGCCAGCGCTTTCAGCAGCTCGGTCTCGATCTGGATCTGCCGTGCACTACTTTGGAGCTCACTGCCCTGCACCAAAAAGGTGTCTTCCACGCGCTCGCCGAGCGTGCTGACCTTGGCCAATTGCACGCTCAGTTGGTGGTGGGACAGGATCCGCGCCACGGTGTAGAGCAGACCGGCGCGGTCGGCCGCCGAGATGGTGAGGATCCAGCGCTGCGCCTTTTCGTCGGGCGTCAGGGTGACGCGCGGCGCAAACGGGAAACTCTTCACGCGCCGTGACACCCGGCGGCGGGTGGGCTCGGGCAGCGGGCCGGTGGCGCTGATGGCGCGCATCAGCTCGCTCTCCAGCAGCGTGATCAATTCACGGTAGTGGGTGGACAGGGTGTCGGATGGCACGACCTGGAAGGTATCCAGCGCGTAGCCGTTCTGCGCGGTGTGTACGCGCGCATCCAGAATCGAAAAACCGGCGCGCTCGAAGTAGCCGCAGATGCGTGCGAACAGCTCGGGCTGGTCGGCCGAGTAGACCATCACCTGCAGGCCTTCTCCCGCCAGTGATTGGCGCGCCCGCACCACCGGGGTGCTGGTGCCTACATGGCGGGACAGATGGCGTGTGTGCCAGGCGATATCCGCCGCCTCGTGGCGCATGAAGTAGCTGACGTCGAGCGTGTCCCAGAGTTTTTTCTGCGACTCGAACGGCTGCGAGCTGAGCGCCAGTTGAATCAGTGCCTCGCGTTTGCGGGCCTCGATTTCGGCGGCGGCGTCCGGTGCGCGACCGCCCAGCACGCGCAGTGTGGAGCGGTAGAGGTCTTCGAGCAGCTTGCCCTTCCAGCCGTTCCAGACCTTGGGCGAGGTGCCGCGAATGTCGGCCACGGTCAGCAGGTAGAGCGCGGTGAGTCGGCGCTCGGAACCGACCCGCGCGGCGAATGCGCCGATCACGTCGGGGTCGCTCAGGTCCTGCTTTTGCGCCACGGTGCTCATGGTGAGGTGTTCGAGCACCAGGAATTCAAGCAGCGCCGTGTCGTCCTTGCCGATCTGGTGTTGCTTGCAAAAGCGCCGCACTTCGATCGCACCGAGTTTTGAGTGATCACCGCCACGGCCCTTGCCGATGTCGTGGAAGAGGGCGGCGAGATACAGAATCCACGGCTTGTCCCAGCCGCCCGCGAGCTGCGAGCAGAACGGGTATTCATGCGCGTGCTCGGGCATGAAGAAGCGCCGCATATTGCGCAGCACCATCAGGATGTGTTGGTCGACCGTGTAGACGTGGAACAGGTCGTGCTGCATCTGGCCGACGATGCGCCGAAACGGCCAAAGGTAGCGTCCCAGCACCGAGGTCTGATTCATCAGCCGCATGGCGTGGGTGATGCCTGCGGGCTGTTGCAGGATCTTCATGAACATGGCCCGATTCACCGGGTCACGGCGAAAGTCGGCGT
>CALMCS010001042.1 GCA_937862875.1 uncultured Comamonadaceae bacterium | reverse complement strand
AACTTCAGCTTCGTTGAAGAAAAGTGGGAACACGAGTTGGCGGGCAACCCCAACCCCATCAAGCTGCTGAACCCGATCGCCAGCCACCTGAGCGTGATGCGCTCGTCGCTGCTCGGCTCGCTGCTGCAAGTGCTCAAGTTCAACGTCGACCGCAAGGCCAACCGCGTTCGCGTGTTCGAGCTGGGCCGCGTGTTCCTGCGCGACGACACCGTGGTCGAGAGCGACACAACAGTCAAGGGCTTCCAGCAGCCCATGCGCGTTGCAGGTCTGGCCTACGGCCCGGCCGACCAACTGCAATGGGGCCGCACCGACACCAAGGTCGACTTCTTCGACGTGAAGGGCGACGTGCAAGCGCTGCTCGCACCACTGCAGCCGGTGTTCGAGCCCGCAGAGCACCCAGCGATGCACCCCGGCCGCTGCGCCCGCGTGCTGCTCGGCGGCAAGGCCATCGGCTTTGTCGGCGAACTGCACCCCAAGTGGCGCCAGGCCCGCGATCTGGCGCACGCGCCGATCCTGTTCGAGCTGGAACTCGACGCCGTGTTGGCTCGCGAAGTCCCGGTTTTCCAATCGGTGTCCAAACAACAAGCCGTGGAGCGTGACATTGCCGTGGTGGTCGCAGAGAATGTGACCCATGCAGCCGTCATGAACACCATCCAGGCCAGCGCGCCCGCAGGCATGCTGCGCTCTGCCGTGCTGTTCGACGTCTTCCGTCCCAAGGCCGGTTCTGCTGGCGGCCTGGCCGAAGGCGAAAAGAGCCTGGCCATCCGCCTGCTGCTGGGAGCCGAAGGCACTGCGGCGCTGACCGACGCGGATATCGAATCTGCGATTCAAGGCATTCTTGGTTCATTGGCAGAGAAAACAGGAGCTAGGTTGCGATGATGATGACGATGCTCAGTGACGAAATCGGAGTGGGGGAGTTCGCCGTCGAAAGCCTGGAGTCACCCGCGTTGACGAAGGCGCAACTGGCTGACCTGTTGTTTGAACAAATCGGGTTGAACAAGCGCGAGTCGAAAGACATGATCGACGCGTTCTTCGACCTGATCGTGCAAAGCCTGGTGACCGGTGAGGATGTGAAACTGTCGAGCTTCGGCAACTTCCAGATCCGCACCAAGGCACCACGCCCGGGCAGAAACCCACGCACCGGAGAGCTGATCCCCATCGAGGCGCGCCGCGTAGTCACATTCCACGCGAGCTCCAAATTGAAAGAACAGATTCAAGGCGAAGTCAAAGAGTCCTGAAAAAGCCCGAGCGCGCTGCTCCAGATGCCTCCCCGATGACAATAGGGATGTTTCGACTGCAGTACGCTTGATAGCTTTTTCGTCGTTGTCACAAGAGATCCATGAGCACAGTGCTGCCTCCCATTCCGGCCAAACGTTACTTCACCATTGGGGAGGTTGCGGAACTGTGCGGGGTCAAGCCGCACGTGCTGCGCTATTGGGAGCAGGAGTTCACCCAACTGCGCCCCATGAAACGCCGCGGCAACCGACGCTACTACCAGCACCACGAAGTGCTGATGGTCCGCCGAATCCGCGACCTGCTCTACGACCAGGGCTTCACCATCAGCGGCGCCCGCAATCGCCTGCAGGAATTGGCCCACTTCGGCAAGGCCGGAGCGGAGCAGTTCGAAGCGGCTGACAACGAAGCGGAAATGCGCGACGGCAGCAGTAGCGCCGACGAATCATCCCAAGCCTCGGCACGGCAGGAAGCCCAGGCGCAGACCACCGCTTCCAACGGGGTCGCGCCGCTCAGTATTCAAGCAATACGCAAAGAGCTGCAAGAAATCCGCACTCTTTTGTCTTGGGTGTGAAAAAACGCTATATAATTTGAGTCTTGTCGGCGTGTGGCGCAGCCTGGTAGCGCACTTGCATGGGGTGCAAGGGGTCGAAGGTTCGAATCCTTTCACGCCGACCATTTATTCTCAAAGAAATCAACGGGTTACATCCAAAAGATGTAGCCCGTTTTTCTTTGGTTTTGTGACAAATTCGAATGGTTGTGACAAATTCGTTTGAATTTCACGCCGAAATCTGCCTGAAATATCGTTTCTTCCGCTTTGTGCGGTCGCCTAGGCCTGCTATGTTGGGCGGCTTCCTTCAGACAATAACAGTCGGCCTCAACGTATGAAATCAGACGCTCAGCGCTCTAGCTTCGTGGGCAAAAATGTCAGGCC
>CALMCS010001041.1 GCA_937862875.1 uncultured Comamonadaceae bacterium | reverse complement strand
AAACAAGTTCGTCAGACAGTTCGTTCAGGCCCCTGAGAATCCGTTAAAACGAAAAAAAGGCCGCTCGAGTGGAGCGGCCTTTTCGATGCGAAGCCGGGAGCTTTCAAGCGGACACGGTGGTCCCTTGGGTTTCTTCCAGTACTTTCTCGCCGACGCTCTTGCCGCGCTTCTTGCGCCAGGCACCCCAGGTCACTGCAATCAGCAGCATTGCACTGATCGCCATGAAGGTGCCGCTGATGGGCCGCTGCACAAAGATCATCATGTCACCGCGAGACAGCAGCAGCGCGCGCCGGAAGTTCTCTTCCATCATCGGCCCGAGCACGAACCCGAGCATGATCGGCGCGACCGAGAAATCGAGCACCATCAGCAAGGCTCCAATGATGCCGAAGGCCAGCACCTCCCAGATCTGGAACAGGCTGTTTTGCGTCGTGAACACGCCCACCGCGATGAAGAACATGGCGGACGGGAACAGGTAGCGATACGGCACCTGCAGCATCTTCACCCACACGCCGATCAGCGGCACGTTCAGAATCATCAGGATCACATTGCCGATCCAGAAGCTGGCGATCAGGCCCCAGAAGATGTCTGGATGCTCGGAGATCAGCTGTGGACCAGGCTGAATGCCCTGGATCAGCAGCGCGCCCAGCAGCAGCGCCATCACGGCGTCACCCGGAATGCCGAGGCTCATCGTGGGGATGAAGTCGACCTGGGTCTTGGAGTGGGCCGACGCCTCGGGTGCCGCCACGCCAGCGATCATGCCGGTGCCAAACTTCTCAGGTGTCTTCGAGACCTTTTGCTCCACCGCGTAGGCGATGAAGGTGGTGATGGTCGGGCCGGTGCCTGGCATCGCGCCGAAGAGTGTGCCCACCGCCGTGCCGCGCACCATGGGCCAGAAGGCTTCCTTCAACTCCGCCATCGAAGGGCGCATGTCGCGGATGCGCATCTTGGCGTTGCTGGTGATGGTCTTCATGCGGTTCACGTTGAGCAGGAAGTCGGCAATACCGAACAGACCCATCGCCACCGCCACCATTTCGAGGCCGTCGCTCAACTCGGGAATGCCGAACGAGAAGCGGAAGGCACCGGTGTTCACGTCGGTTCCCACCACGCCGCAGAGCAGACCGAACAGCGTCATCGCCACGCCCTTGAGCGGAGAGCCACGCGACATGGTCGAGCCCGCAAGCAAGCCCAGCAACATGATCGAGAACAGCTCGGCCGGGCCGAATTTGAACGCGATGGTGGTGAGCAGCGGCGAGGCAAAAATCATCACGATGATGCCGACCGACGCAGCGAAGAACGAGCAGATCATGGTGATCCCGAGCGCCGTTCCCCCTTTGCCTTTCTTGGTCATCGGATACCCGTCGAGACAGGTCACGGCATGTGGGGGATGCGACGGCAGGTTCAGCAAAATCGCGCCGATCGCGCCGCCGTATTGCGAGCCGTAGAAGATACCGGCCAGCATCAGAATGGCGGGCACGGGGTGCATGGTGTAGGTGAGCGGCAGCAGGATCGAAATCGCCGACAGCGCGCCCATGCCGGGCAGCACGCCGATCAGGTTACCGACCAGCACGCCGAAGAACGACCACATCAGGTTGTGGCCTTGAAATGCCACACCGAAGCCGTACCAGAGGTCTTGTAGAGACTGTCCCATGGCTCAGATCCCCCACTTCACGAGCGGCATCTGCACCTGCAGCGCCCACCAGAAAATCAGCACCGACACGATCATCATCGCGGCCGTGAGAACCAAAGCCTGGAACACGGTGTTGCTGCGATCGCCCAGGGCGCTCACGAACACGATGCAGAAGGTCGCTGGCAACAGACCGAAGTATTCACCCGCAAAGTAAAACAGGATGGTGCCCAGGATGATGCAGAACGCACCCCGAAAGTCGGGGATGTCGTGGTTGTGGCCGACCAGTGCGGCCTCGTCGCCGCTCGGCTTCTTCTTGGCCGTGACGGCCAGCAGCACGCCGCAGATGGCGATCAACACGCCGATGGCAAACGGGAAATAGCCAGGGCCCATGTGGGCGAGGGAGCCCAGGTTGTAGCTGTTGGCCGCATAGGCGGCGCTGACGCCCAGGATCACCAGCAGGGCACCGCCGTAGTAGTCCTTGTTCCAGTTCTTTTGTTGGGGGCTGGTCATGTGCGACCCCCTGCGATTCGATGAGTGCTGTGCGCGACGGGCATCTGCGTCTCCTTGACTGTTGAGTTGTTATCACGTCGGCGCTGGATAGGCCCGCCATGCATCGTTGAACGGTGCGTGGAGCAGACCTATTCAGTGTCGTAACAAAGTCTAGAAAGCGAAGCTGCCAAATAGCTGCCAACGCGGGCGCAGAGCCTCAAAATACGTGTATTTGCGTATAGGGTCGACGCGTAGGAGCGCGGCAGAAAATTGGGCGGAAGAGGGGCAGAGAAGGGGCGTTCAGTGGGCCGTCGATGGCACGGCCAGCGGCAGAAGCACCTGAACCGCAAGACCCACTCCGTCCTCGCCATCCTGCAGTTCGATCGCGCCCTGCATCTGCTGCAGATAGGCCTGCGCGATGGCAAGGCCGAGGCCTGAGCCGGGGACGGCGGAACCCGCATCGGTGGAGTTTTGCAGGCGCTGAAAACGCTTGAACGCACGCGCCCGATCCTGCGGCGCGATGCCCGGCCCGTTGTCCAGAATGCGCACGATCACTTGGGATTCATTCACGTGCACGGACACGCTGACCTTGCCGCCGCGCGGGGTGTAGGCAATGGCGTTGTGCACGAGATTGGAGAGCACTTCGTGCAGGCCGAGTGCCGAGGCGCGAACCGGGGCGACCATCGAGCGGCCTCCCTCGTCGTTGTCGTCGCTGTCGTCGTGGTCATCGTTCTCTTCGTTGTCGTCACCCAGCGCATCGATCCAGCCGAGATCGATCTGCTTCTCCAGCGCTTGCGGCAGGTGGGCAATCACGACCTCGCGCGCGACGGTGTTCGCGTCGCACAGCTCGTGCTCGTTGGAGGTCGCGGGCCCGGCCGATTGATGCGCCTGAGCCAGCGACAGCAGTTGCTCGCTCACGCGGCGGCTGCGCTGCAACTGTTGAAGAATGCCGAGCAGGGTGCTGCGGATGGCGGCCGGGTCGGTTTCGCGCAGCGCGTAGCCGGTCTGCGTGTGCATGATGGCCAGCGGCGTGCGCAGCTGGTGCGAGGCATCGTCGAGAAACTGGCGCTGCGTTTCCAGCGACTCGCGTTGTTGTTCGAGGTGCTGGTTCATCGCATCGACCAACGGCCGCACTTCGCCGGGAACGGCACTGGTCTGCAGCGGTTCGAGCTCGTCCGGCTTGCGCACGCGAATCGCCTCGCGCAGAGCCAGCAGCGGACGCAGTCCCCAGCCGATGCCCAACCAGATGATCAACACCAGAATCACCAGCGTGCGCGCGTCCCGGCGCAGGGTCTGCATCAGCAGATCGTGTTGCGCACTGTCGATGGCATGGGTGCTGCGCGCGGTTTGAATCAACGCGGTCCACGGGCGGCCCTGATCGTCGTGGACCACCTTGACGAGCGCGACGACGCGAATGGGCTGCTCGCGGTACAGCGTGTTGTAGGCGATGCGTGCGCCGTCTTCCCGAGCATGGAAGGCACCATCGGTCGGCGGTTCGGGAAACTCGGCGGGCCCGAGAATCACCCGCGGGCTCGCGTCGCCTGCAGGCTTGACGACAACCCGCATGTACTTGGCGCGCGCGGCAACGGCTTCGAACATCGAGGTGATGTGGAACGAATCGGTGAGCTGCACGTCGCCGCTGCCGTTCCAATCCAGGCTGTCCGCCAGCGCCTGCGCGGGCTCCACCAGTGTTTGGTCGTAGGCCTTCTCCAGTTCCTGACCGAGCGCCTTGATGTCGCTCCAGCTGTCAAAAGCGAACAGGGCCACGAGCACCGGAATCAAAATCAACAGCAGCCGCGTGCGCAGCCCGAGCAGCGCACTTTTCTTGCGCGGGTGTTCGGCGGAGTCGAGCGTGTTCAAGCGGGATCCGGCAAAGCGGTCTGGCCAGCAGGCAAGGGCTCCAGCATATAGCCGAGCCCGCGCACGGTGACGATGCGCACATCGCTGCCGTGCAGCTTGCGGCGCACGCGGTGCAGCACCTGCTCGATCGCATCCGGCCCGGCCATGCTGTCCTGAGGGAACACCTTGGATGCCAGCTTGGACTTGCCCACGGGCGCGCCGATGCGGCCAATCAAGACCTCCAGCGCGGCATGCTCGCGCGGCGTGAGGCTCAGCACGGTGTCACTCAGCCAGAAGGTTTGGTGGTTGCTGTCGAAGCGCAGCGACGCGCATTGGATCTGGGCCTGCGAGCGGCCCTGGCTGCGGCGGTGCAGGGCGACCAGGCGCGCCTCGAGCTCGGGCAACTCGAACGGTTTGGTCAGATAGTCGTCGGCACCGCGATGCAGGCCTTCCACCCGGTTCTGCAGTGAGCCCTGAGCGGTCAGGATGAGCACCGGCAGATGATGACCATGCGCGCGTATGTCGCGCAACCAGTCGAAGCCATGCTGATCGGGCAACTGCAAGTCCAGCACCACGACGTCAAACGAGCCGCCGGCCAGCAGCGCCTTGCCCAGCTTGCCGTTGGGCGCATGTTCCACAGCGATGCTCGATTGCTTGAGCGCCCGAATCAGCCACGCGGCCATCTCCATTTCGTCTTCGATGAGCAGGATACGCATGGCAGTAGGGAGTCTCTGTGGTGGTTCGGCGTTGAGCACGAATCATAGAAGCACCAGGGGCTGCCGATGTAGGTCGCACCCCCGAAAAATCGGTGTCGAAGGGGCACGAAGCAAGGTATTTTCAAAAAACTGTAAATAAACATATGGATATCCAAACAGCTGTGCTACAATTCATTCATCGGATGGCGGTACAGAGGCAAACAAAACGCTCTGGCATCCAAGTCAAAAATACCGCGCGATGGAGCAGTCTGGTAGCTCGTTGGGCTCATAACCCAAAGGTCGTAGGTTCAAATCCTTCTCGCGCAACCAAAACAAAAAGCCCTGGTCAGAAATGATCAGGGCTTTTTTGTTGTTGGCGCGGAAAAACTGCGGTTGATGCATGCGCCACGCGGTCTGCCGAGAATGGCCTCGATCGCGAATCGCCATGTTCAAGGAACCCAGTCCAGGCGCGGACTTTGCGGTGTGCTTCTGTCTTTGGCTCGGAAGCTTTGACTTCAATCATGGCACCATCATTCGACCGCCACAAAACAAACCTCCTTTGATTCAACGAGCGCATGGCT
>CALMCS010001040.1 GCA_937862875.1 uncultured Comamonadaceae bacterium | reverse complement strand
CTATAGCAGCGGAGGGGTTGGATCCATCAGGCAACGACGGGCTGCTGCCGGCCAGGAGCTGACTTTCGAAGTGCCGGGACGGCCGCCCGCTTCAGGCTGATCTGAGTCATTCGCTTGCGATGGCCCTAGTGGCCGCTACCGCCGCAAACGGACGTTCGAGGGCAAGCGGCACTTGCGACCGAAATGCCGCCCAGACCAGTCGCTCAATCAGCAGCTTCAGAAATCCGAGCGCGTGCGACGGAAGATGCGTGAAGTGATCGAGCGCATACCATCTTGGTATCCTTGGCACCCAAACTTAGATAAAGGGGGCAAAGTATGGCGTGGACCGAGGAGCGGCCGTTCCAGGCGCTAGCGCTGACCGGAGGGGGTTTCAGGGGCCTGTTCACGGCGCGCGCGCTGCAGGAGATGGAAGATCACATCGGCGAGCCCGTAGGCCGTCGGTTTGACCTGTCGTATGGCACCTCGATCGGCGGCATCATCGCGCTGGCTGTGGCTTTCGAGGTGCCCATGCGGAAGGTGGTCCAGGCCTTCGAGCAGTCGTGCGAGAAGATTTTCCCACCGCGCATCAAGCCGGCGGGCAAGATCGGCAAGGGCTTGGACATCTTGCAGCACTGGAGCCGCCCTCGATACCGGTCACAGGCCCTGCGGGACGTGATCACGAGCCTCATCCCCGAGGATGCCACCTTGAACGACGCCAAGCACGCCGTCGGCATTCCTGCGGTCAATGTCACGAGCGGCCGGCCGCAGGTCTTTAAGACCAGGCACAAGGAGGAGTGGACGCGCGACTGGAAGTACAAGGTGGTGGACGTGGCCCTGGCCACGTCGGCCGCCCCGACGTTCTTCGAGCTGGCGGAACTCGATGGCCAGCACTACGCCGATGGCGGTCTGTATGCCAACGCGCCGGACCTGCTGGCGCTTCACGAGGCCGAGCACTTCTTCGGTGTTCGCACCGAAGCCGTTCGCATACTCAGCGTCGGCACGA
Source organism: uncultured Comamonadaceae bacterium (assembly GCA_937862875.1). GTDB lineage: Bacteria > Pseudomonadota > Gammaproteobacteria > Burkholderiales > Burkholderiaceae_C > Diaphorobacter_A. Next base: position 3,378 of record CALMCS010001040.1, on the reverse strand, counting down.
CGACCAATATGTACTCGCTGTCCTTCGAGTCCGGTCGCGAGCTAGGCGTTCAAGGCTGGATGGATGACAACCGGCTCTTCTCCGTCACGATCTCGTCGCAGCAGCAACTGGTGGACCAACTGATGCAGCACAAGCTGAAGGATCGGTATTTCCGGCTCGACGCGTTGCCATCCAACGAGCAGGCCAAGGACCTCGGCCTCGACGTCGCAACCGAGGCCGCGCGGCGCACGCTGACGGCCTTGGGCAAGAAGGCAGCCAGCGACATCCTCAACACGAAGCTGGCGCCGTTCCTGAAGCACGAGCCCCAGATGACCCTGTTCCGAGGCAGCTGAGGTGGGCCGCGCCAGCTCGCTGTTCAACGGCACCGGTGAACAGACCCTGATCAGCCGCGTTAGCCCCACGACGCGGCAGCGCGAGTTCCTACAGAACAGTTGGAACGCGTTGGCTGAGCATCTCAAGGTATCACTCCGGGATAAGCACGGCTATCCGATCTCGACGTGGCTTCAAGGCTCTTACAAGTACGGAACGCTGATCAAGCCTGTCCACCGCGGCGAGGAATACGACGTCGACCTTGGCGTCTACTTCGGATGGGGCCAGGGCGAGAATCTCGAGCCTACGGCCGACCAGTTGCGTCGCTGGGTGCAGCAAGAGCTAGTTGACTACCGCGATCAGTGTGCAGAAGTCCAGTCGGTGGCGGAGCCGCCCAAAGAGCGGTGCTCGCGGGCGTCGTACCAGCATCAGTTCCACATCGACACCCCGGTCTACCACCTCAACAGCGACACCGACAAGCGGCGCCTGGCCTGCCTGACCAAGGGCTGGGAGGGCAGCGCCCCCGGGGCCTTCTACTAGTGGTTCCGGGACGCCCTGACGGGGGGCGTGCGCGAGCAGGTTCGCAGACTGATCCGCTACCTCAAGGCCTGGGCCGCCCTGTCGTTCGACGACATTCCCGACTCGCGTCCGTCCTCGATCTTCCTCACGGTCCTGGCCACCGAGGCCTACCCCGACATCGGGCTTGCGCTCCTGCTCGGTGTCGCCGATGATGATGCCCTAATCTCCATCATCAGGACCATGCATGGCCGGCTGAATCGCAATCGCAGCGTCCAGAACCCGGCCACCAGAGCTGACGAAGACCTCAACCGCATGAGCAACGAGGCCTGGGCCGCGTTTCTTCCGAGGCTCGATGCGCTCCTGGACATCGCCGACCGCGCCGCAGAGGCGGCCGATGAGGGCTCGGCGGCGCTGATCTGGAGCGAAGCGTTTTCTTTCCTGATGCCGCTGCCGGACGTCGATGAGGTCGAACTGGTGGACGAGCGCACCTCACGCGCGCTCATGCAACTGCCCGAAATCGACATCATCGTCTACGCGGGCACCGGCGCGAATCGCCGGTTTGTGTCCACCCATCGCAACCAAGTGGCCGGTGTCGCCAAGGAATGCACGCTGGTCTTCGCTATCGCCAACCCTCACATCGTGCCGCAGTTTGCCACCGTCGAATGGACGGTGCGCAACAAGGGTCTGGATGCCGACGCCTTCAGCGACCTCGGCCATCGCACGATGGGGATGCGGCTGCTGCAGTCGGAAGAGCGCACGCGCTACCTCGGCACGCATCACATGGATTGCATCGTCCGCGTTAACGGCCAAGTCTACGCCGCGCGACGGGTGCCAGTCACCATTCGCGATGTTCAGCACCATGTTCAAGCCCCCGCGAAGCCGTCGTACACGCGGCTGCGCATGAAGCGTCGACGATGATTTACATCGAACTGGCCTGAGTGGAGATGCGGCTACATGAAGCGTCGGCGCTGCACCCTACGTGCTCAGTCAATGTAAGGACAGAGCAGTTCTCGATGGCCGCTACCGTGCGCGAGCTCCACGTGAAGGCCCTGGCGACCCACGATGACTGCCAGCAGAGGGCGCTTGTCAGCCCGCTTTTTGGCCAGCTTCCGCCACTCGTCCAGATCGATGCCTGAGGGGAAGGGAATGTCTTGCGGGTGCGTGTGCCACTCGCCGATGTAGCGGGTGGTTCCAGCGCTTTGACGCCATTGGCGTTTTGCCACCGCGCGGTGGCCGAACGGCAACCGTTCAAAGAGATAGCGGAGCTGACGGTCCAGGCGCGTGGGTGTTGTGGCCACGGTGACGAGCAGACCGCCCTCGTGGACCGTCCCCAGCAGCACCCCGCCGCTCTCCGGGAGGTCGCTCATCTGGACATTTCTCTCGAACACACCGCGTACCTCATCGGAGAAGTTCAGCAGCAGGCTGCCGTCGGCCAGCGTCCAGTCGCTCAGGTGGCGCATGCTGGGCATCCTTCGTACCTGTGGGGCGAGGAATCCTTAAAGTGGGCCTTGCGTTGCTGATCGAGCACGCGCGTCCTGAAGCTGGGCGACTCGGCGCCGTCCAACCAGGCCTGCACCATCTCCATCGCCAGCGCGGCCGCCTGCACGGATGCGGCGGCAGGAAAGGGGACGTAAAGGCCTTCGCAGCCATGCCCCTTCATCATGACCTCCGGCGGAACGTCGAACACGCGGTATTGGTCCTTCAGGGACGGCTGTGACACGCATCGCGCACATGCGAGCTCAGGCTTGGCCTTCATCAGGGCGCGGACGGCGGCGCCAGCCCCCTCCACCCAGGTCGACAGGAACGGCACCTGGTCGGCGTACTGCCACGTGAGCCAGTCGGTCAGGCCCTGTTCCCCAGTGGCGTCGATCAACAGGTCCAGCGGCCCCAGGTTCGCATCCTTGACATCCCCGACCACGGCCACCGCGTCGATGCCTGGCGCGACGCGCTTGAGTTCATCGCATATCGCCTCCGCTTTCTTCTTGGTCAGGGCGTTGAAACCAAGCCGATGGCGTCCGAGGTTGCCGGGCTCAAGAGATCCCATGTCCACCAACGTCAGCGTCCCTCCCAGCGTGCCCGCGCCGGCCTTCGCCAGCATCTCGGCGAGATAGCCGCCGATGGTCCCGCACCCGACCAGCCCGACCTTGAGCCCGGCGAGTGTCTTTGAGCCAGGGAGGTTGCGCTCGGCAAGGTACTGATCGTCGATGCGGCACACGGAAATTCGGTGGACTGGTAGGCGGTAGAGGATCTCGCGCAACGACGGCTTGTTGGCTGCGCCTGCGGTATCGCGTTTGAGGTGCACCTCGATGCCGTACTGGACCTGCGGCGAGTCGATCAGGACCAGCACGCGTGTCGCCTTTACCCTGAACTTCTCCAATAGGCGTTGCTCGATCTTCTTGCTGCATCTCGGGTCCAACGTCTTCTGCCACCTCAGGAACGCATGGACGGTCTTGGGCGGCCAGCCTTCCTGCAGCGGTATCGGCCTTGTCTCGGTGCGCACACGGAACGCAGACAGCTCGATCTTGGGCAATCCCAGGGCAATGGCTTCCA
>CALMCS010001039.1 GCA_937862875.1 uncultured Comamonadaceae bacterium | reverse complement strand
GGGGCGCACTTCTTTGCCTACTTTCTTGTTGCGAAACAAGAAAGTAGGTCGCCCGCCGGGGCGAGACCCGGCATACGGCGCAAAAAAATCAGCGCGCAGCCAAGAACGAAACCGAAGCAGGCCGTCCAGGCAAGTTCAAGGAAGCAGTAGAAGCAGGCGAACTGGCAATCAACGCCCCACGACGCCACACTTTGAGACGAGTAGCACGCAAACGAATGGCTTCAGAAGCAGAACGCGCCTGCAACAAAACCATATCCGCATTGCAACCCACCTCCAACCCATAACCTTCAAGGCCAAGAATCTTGGCAGGCGTAGTGGTCACAGCCTCAAAGCACTGACGCATAGCGTTCTGGCTGGTCATCTGCCCCACGTGCATGCCCATGTGCGCCACTTCCAGCATGTCGCCACTACCGAGGCTATACCAAGGGTCCATGCAGCAATCCTGCCCAAACGCCACAGGAATGCCCGCAGCCAGCATCTCAGGCACACGGGTCATACCGCGACGCTTGGGATACGTATCTTGACGGCCCTGCAGCGTGATGTTGATGAGCGGATTCGCAATCGCCGACACTCCGGCCTCGCGCATCAGCGGCAACAGCTTCGACACGTAGTAGTTGTCCATGCTGTGCATCGACGTGAGGTGCGAGCCGTTCACTCGGCCATGCAAACCTATCCGTTGCGTCTCGTAAGCCAGGCTTTCGATGTGGCGACTCATTGGGTCGTCGCTCTCGTCGCAATGCATATCCACGCGCAGACCGCGCTCTGCCGCCAGCTCGCAGAGCCAGCGTACGCTCTCTGCGCCGTCGGCCATCGTGCGCTCGAAGTGCGGAATGCCGCCCACTACGTCCACGCCCATGTCTAGCGCGCGCACGAGGTTATCCTTGGCGCCCTTGGCACGCAAAACGCCGTCTTGCGGGAAGGCTACCAGTTGCAGGTCGATATACGGCTTCACCTTTTCGCGCACGTGCAGCAGGGCTTCGGTGGCCAGCAGGCGTGGGTCGCACACATCTACGTGGCTGCGGATGGCCAGCAGGCCGCGGGCTGCTGCCCAGTCGCAATAGGCGAGGGCGCGTTCCACGATGGCGTCTTGGGTGAGCAGAGGTTTCAGCTCGCCCCACAGTGCAATGCCTTCCAGCAGCGTGCCGCTTTCGTTCACGCGCGGCAGGCCGTAGCTGAGGGTCGAGTCCATGTGGAAATGGGCGTCGACGAACGGGCTCGAGACCAGCATGCCTTCTGCGTCGACCACTTCCGCAGCTTCTGCCACCAAGGCGGTTTCCACCGCCGCAATGCGGCCGTTCTGCACACCGATGTCCATGTTCTGGCGGCCATCGGGCAATGTGCAGTTCCGTACGATCAAATCCAACATATCAACGCTCTCCCTTGCGATACGGTTTCATCAGCGCCTGTGGGTAGCTGGCGCGGCGCGCCATCACTACCAGCGCCAGAATGGACAGCACATACGGCAGCATCAGATAGATCTGATACGGCACGAGGCCACCACTTGCGCCCTGTTGCAAACGCAACTGGAGCGCATCGAAAAATGCGAATAGCAGCGCACCCAGCAAAGCCTTGCCGGGACGCCATGAAGCAAACACCACCAGGGCCACGCAGATCCAGCCGCGTCCGTTGATCATGTTGAAGAAGAACGCGTTGAACGCCGAGAGCGTGAGAAACGCGCCTGCCAGACCCATGATGGCCGAGCCTGCAACAATCGCGCCGGTGCGCACCCAGACCACGTTGATGCCCTGGCTTTCCGCGGCCTGTGGGCTTTCGCCGACCATGCGGATGGCGAGACCCAACGGGGTGCGCATCAGCACCCAGATCATCAGCGGCACCAGCAGCAGTGCCACCAGTGTGAGCGGTGTTTGCGCGTTCAGAATCGGGATGGGCAGCCAGTCCATCGCGCCAAACGGCTCGATGGTGGGCGGCGTGTCCACCTTCGGGAACTTCACGCGGTAGGCGTAGTAGGACAACGCCGTTGCCAGCATCGTGATGCCCAGCCCGCACACGTGTTGCGACAGCGCAAGCCCTACGGTGAGGAAGGCGTGCAGCAGGCCCAACAGCCCGCCAGCGACCATCGCGGCGATCACGCCGGCCCAGAGGCCGTGGCCGCTGTAGACGGTGAACCAGCCCACGAAGGCTCCGGCCACCATGATGCCTTCGATGCCCAGATTGAGCACGCCTGCGCGCTCGCACATCAGAACGCCGAGTGTGCCCAGAATCAACGGCGTTGCCACGCGCAGCACGGCGATCCAGAACGGCAGACTGGCCAAGGTATCCATCAGCTCTTGCATCAGCGAGCCCTCCACTGAATGCGGTACTGCGTCATCAGCGATGCCATCAGCACCGCGATGAGCGCTGCGGCAACGATCACGTCGGCTATATAGGTGGGCACGCCCACGGTGCGGCTCATGGTGTCTGCGCCGACTTGAATGCCTGCCACCAGAATGGCCGAGGCCAGCACGCCCAGGGGACGCAGACCGGCGAGCATCGCAATCACGATGCCGGTGTAGCCGAAGCCGGGCGACAGATCGAGCGTCACGTAGCTGGCGCGTCCCGCGACTTCCACCGCACCGGCCAGTCCAGCGATGCCGCCGGAGATCAAGGCCGTCATCACGATCGTGCGCATGGTGCTCACGCCCGCGAATTTCGCGGCTTTGGGGTTCGCTCCCGTCGCGCGAATGTCGAAGCCGAGCACGGTGCGCTCGAGCAGCAGCCAGAGCAATACGGCCAGGCCAATGCCCCACAGCAGACCGGTGTGCAGGCGCGTGCCTTCGAGCAGGCGCGAGAGTTCCAGGTCGGACTGCAGCGCAACCGTCTGCGGCCAGCCGAGTGCCATCGGGTCCTTCATCGGACCGTCGAGCAACGCGGACACCGCCAGTGCGACGATGAAGTTCAGCAGCAGCGTCGTCACCACCTCATCCACGCCGAGGCGTGACTTGAGCAGTGCCGGGCCGAGCAGCATCAGCGCGCCTGCCAGCGCAGCGGCCAGCATCATCAGCACGAACAGCAGCGGAATCGGCAGATCGAAGCCCGTGCCGCCATGCATGCCGCCCACGGCCACCGCCGCCAGCGCACCTGCATAGAGTTGGCCTTCCGCACCAATGTTGAACAGCCGCGCACGAAACGCCACCGCCACTGCGAGGCCCGTGAGAATCAGCGGGATCGCACGCGTCAGCGTTTCGCTCCACGCGAACTTCGAGCCGAAGCCGCCTTGAATCAGCAGCGAGAAGGTTTGCCCGACGGGCTTGCCCGCCCACATCACCAGCAGCGCTGCAACCAGCATGGTCGCAGCCAGTGCGCACAGCGGCGCGATCACGAACGCTGAGCGAGACAGCGTCTGTCGTTTTTCCAATCTCATGCCGAGACCTCTTCTGCACTTCCTGCCATCGCCATGCCAATGCTCTGGCGCGTCCACGCATCGGCATCGAGCGCGGGGGTGAGGTGGCCTTCGTGCATCACGGCAATGCGGTCGCCCATCAGCATCACTTCATCCAAATCATCCGAGATCAGCAGCACCGCCGCGCCGGCATCGCGTGCCGCCAGCAGTTGTTGCTGCACATAGGTGACCGCGCCAATGTCCAGACCCCAGGTGGGTTGGTGGGCGACGATCAGGGTAGGTCGCTGCGTGTCCGACGCGCTGAGCGCGCGGCCGAGCACCAGCTTTTGCATGTTGCCGCCCGAGAGCGAACGTGCGAGCGCATCGAGCCCGCCACCGCGCACGTCGAAGTCGTCGCAGATCTTCTTGGCCTTGAAACGTGCCGCAGCGCGCTTCACAAATCCAAAGCGCGTGAGTGCGCCGCCGCGTTGGTGCAGATACTCCGACACCGCGTTCTCCCACACCGGCAGATCGCCCACCACGCCCGTGCCATGTCGGTCTTCGGGAATGCGGGCCACGCCCTGCGCCACCAGTTGCGAAGGCAGCGTGGGCAAGGGTTTGCCGAGCAGTGTGGCGCGGCCTTGGGTGATGTTCACCATGCCCGAAAGCACGCCCGCGAGCGCGACCTGTCCGTTGCCGGACACGCCCGCCACGGCGACGATTTCGCCGGCGGCAATCTCGAGCGATGCACCGCGCAGTGCATCTCGCCCCGCGGGTGTGTGCACCTGGTCCAGCGCGCAGACCACAGCGCCGCGCTGCGTGGTCGGGTGGCGTACGCCCGCCTGCACGCTGCGGCCCACCATGGCAGACGCCAGGTCGCCCTGTGTGGCACCGGTGCTCGACATTTCCGCCACCAGCTTGCCATGCCGCAGCACGGCGATGCGGTGCGATACGCGCAGCACTTCGGCGAGCTTGTGGCTGATGAAGATGATCGACAGACCCTGGGCGACCATCTGCGACAGCGTGTCGAACAGCGCTTCGCTTTCCTGCGGTGTGAGCACGGCAGTGGGTTCGTCCAGAATCAGAATGCGTGCGCCGCGATACAGCGCCTTCAGAATTTCCACGCGTTGGCGCTCGCCCACGCTGAGCGAGGCCACCTTGGCGTCCGGGTCGATCACCAGACCGAATTGCTGCGACACGCCCATCAGCTTGTCGCGCGCGGCGGCTCGGTGCGAGACCGGCGACCACAGCGATTCCGTGCCCAGCAGAATATTGTCGAGCACGGTCAGGTTGTCGGCCAGCGCAAAGTGCTGATGCACCATGCCAATGCCGGCCGCCAGCGCCGCGCTCGGGTTGCCCGAAGGCAGGGCCTGCCCATGCACGCGGATGCTGCCCTCGTCGGCCACGTAGTGACCAAAGAGGATCGCCATCAGCGTCGACTTGCCCGCGCCGTTTTCACCCAGCAACGCGAGCACCTCGCCCGCGCCGAGCGTGAGAGAGATGTCGTCGTTGGCGGTGAGCGCGCCGAAGCGCTTGGTGATGTGACTCAGCTCCAGCACCGGGGTGGTGCTGGGCACTACCGCAGGGGTAGTGTCATGTCCCTGGTCCGACATCAGGGCTTGGGCTGAGCGTCGTTGACCTTCACGGCAAACTTGCCGGCCAGAATTTCGGCTTGTTTGTCAGCCACCTTCTTCTTCAGATCGGCAGGCACCTTCGACTCGAACGTGCCCAGCGGCGCGAGCGACGAGCCGTTGTACTTCATCGTCGAATAAGGACCGAAGTCCGCGGCCTTGTAGGTTCCGGCCTTGACCTGCTTGATGGCTTCATCCACCGTGGGCTGCATGTTCCACAGCGCCGAGGCCACCACCGTATCGGGGTACTGCTCTTGCGTGTTGATCACGTTGCCGATCGCCAGCACCTTGCGCTCCTTGGCCGCATCGCTCACGCCAAAACGCTCGGCGTAGAGAATGTCCGCGCCCTTGTCGACCATCGCGAAGGCCGCTTCCTTGGCCTTTGGTGGATCGAACCAGCTGTTGATGAAGGTGATGCTGAAGGTCACCTTGGGGTTCACCGAACGTGCGCCTTCCATGAAGGCGTTCATCAGGCGGTTCACTTCGGGAATCGGGAAGCCGCCGACCAAACCAATCTTGTTGGACTTGGTCATGCCGCCAGCGATCATGCCGGACAGGTAGCTGGGTTCCTGGATGTAGTTGTCGAACACCGAGAAGTTGTTGCCCGTGGGCTTGCCCGACGAACCGGCGACGAACGCGATCTTGGGGAAGTCCTTGGCCACCTTGCGCGCCGCGGCTTCCACGCCGAAGACTTCGCCGAAGATGAGCTGCGAGCCGCCATTGGCGTACTCGCGCATCACGCGTTCGTAGTCGGGGTTGGCCACGTTTTCAGTCGCCTTGTACTCAATCTCGCCGCGCGCTTCAGCGGCCTTGAGTGCCAGATGAATGCGGCTGACCCATTGCTGCTCGAAGGGCACGGTATAGATACCGGCCACCTTCAATTTTTCAGCGGCAAATACGGAGCTGGTGCCAAGGCTGGCAATGGCGGCAAAGCCAGCGGCAGCAAGCGCGGTGCGGCGGGATAGGGACTTCATCGGGCACTTCCTTTGGGTTGTAGAAGTTGAAAAATCTGGGCAAACCCTCAATTATTCTGTGCGCGGTCCGTACCGTTGGCTATGTGTAATGAATTCTATGTATCAATAACTGAAATGTATAAGGTTTAACCCTTATATATCGGAATCAAGCGGGTACACGGGGTGCTTCACATTTTTGAATTGAAAGCGCGAATAGTCCGAGGTGGTCACACCGGGGCTATCGCATTCGACCAATCCAGCGGACAGCGGCACAAAAACGGGTCTGCAATACATGCGTGATTTGAGAAGCAAGTAGCGTGCCTTGGTCGGGTCCACGCCGACGCAATGGAACACGCCCAGATCCCAGGGCTCGTGCGTCTGCTCGGTCACCACGATCTGCGCCGTGCCGATATCGAGCAACGCGCTGCGGCCCATGTGGCACTCCATGCCGTTGTAGATCGGGCCACTGACGATGTATTTGCCATCACTCAGCCGGCGCACCACGCCGCGCAACTGCGCCGGCTGTTTGTGCATGCCGAGATGGGCGAGGGAGAGCTTGTTGCCCAGTGCGATGTCGATCTCCGCACCTTCGCCCGCGGCAAACATCTGCGCCACCGCTTGCGGGTCGCAGAGCGGCCCCACCGCGATGCCTTCCATGCCGAGCTGGAGCGCCGTTTGCAACACGTCCATGGTGTCGCAGGTGCCGCCCGACATGCAGTTGTCGCCATGATCGAGCAGCAGCACGGGCTTGCCATCGGCCTGGGACGCCAGTTGCTGCGCGTGTTGGAGCGATGCTTCGAGCGGCTCGCTGTTGTAGATGAAGTCGGCGCGGCGCTTCCAGATCATCTCGTCGGCAAACGCGTCGAGGGTGGCCTGCTGCGTGGTCGCCGTGCCTTTTTTCACCGTCGCCACCACGCTCACGCAGGGCGCGGGAATGTCCGACAGCGAGAAGCCGCCGAACACCGTCACTGCGGGCAGCTCCGGCGTTTGCATCTGCGTGGCGCGCTCGCAGGCGTCCTTCATGGGTCCGCCGAGCGTCGTGCTGCGCAGCGTGTGGCTCATCAGCGCGAGGGGCTTCCAGATGACTTCGTACTGCGCCTCGCCGCGCCACATCTCGAGCAGCAGTCGGCCCGCGTGCTCGCCGGTTTCATACATGTCGATGTGCGGGTAGGTCTTGAAGCCCACGATCACATCGGCATTGCGCACGATCTTCTCGGTGATGTTGCCGTGCAGATCGAGCGCCACGCCAATCGGAATGCCGGGCGCTGCGGCGCGTACACGTTCGAGCAGATCGCCTTCGCCGTCGTTGCTGTTCTCGGCGACCATCGCGCCGTGCAGGTCGAGCAGGATCGCGTCGCAACCGGGCACCGCGTCGACGATGCGGCGCGTGAGTTCGTCATAGGCCGCGGCATGCACCGGCCCGCTCGGGTTCGACATGGCCGACACCGGCGTGACCAGCGTCGCGCCTTCGGCCTCCGCCAGATCGATGAACGCCGCCATGGGCGTGCGCATGCCCTTGTTGGCGCGGTACGCGTCTTCACCATACGTGGGCGCGAAGGCCTCGATGGGGGTGGGCACAGGTGAGAACGTGTTGGTCTCGTGGTTCAACCGCGCAATCAAAAACTTCCTGGGGGTACTCATCTCAAACTCTCCGATCCAAACCTGAGCCAACCAACTCAACTTAATACAGCTCAACGCAACTCAACACAACGAAGCTCAAAAGCCACTCACACAATGCCCACGCCGAGGTAGCGATCCTTCACCGCATCGTCCGCGAGGAATTCGCTGTTCGTGGCCTCGTGCGCAACCGCACCCTGTTCGATGATGTAGTGGCGATCCGCCAGCTGTGTGCAGACCTCGAGGTTCTGCTCCACCAGCAGGATCGATACGCCCGCGGCCTTGATGACCTTGAGCTGCGCGACGATCTCTTCGACGATCACGGGAGCGAGGCCTTCCACCGGTTCGTCCAACATCAACAGGCGCGGCGCGTTCATCAATGCGCGGCCGATCGCCAGCATCTGCTGCTCGCCGCCCGAGAGTTGACCGCCGCCGTTGGTGCGGCGCTCCTTCAGGCGCGGGAAGATCTTGTAGATGTCGGCCAGTTGCCAGGGCGACTTTTTCTGTTGCCCGAGCATCAGGTTTTCTTCCACCGTCAGCAGCTTGAAAACGCCGCGATGCTCCGGCACCAGACAGATGCCGCGCTGCGCCACCTGGTGCGTGGCGAGCTTGCTGGTGACTTCGCCGGCGAAGCGAATCTGGCCCTGTGTGGGCTGCATCGCGCCGGCAATGCACTTGAGCGTGGTGGTCTTGCCCGCGCCGTTGCGGCCCAGCAGCGTGACCAGTTCGCCATCATTCACATGCAGCGAAACGCCTTGCAGCACATGGCTCTTGCCGTAGTGTGCGTGGATGCTTTCCACTTGAAGCAATGGAGTCGTCATGCCTTGCCCCCGGTGATCATGTTGCCCAGATATGCCTTGCGCACGCGGTCGTCGTTGCGGATGTCGTCCGGCAAACCTTCCGCCAGCACGCGGCCTTGTTGCATCACGGTGATGACGTCGGAGATGTCCATCACGATGTTCATGTTGTGTTCGATCAGCACCACCGTATGGTCCTTCTTGAGACTTTGAATGAGATGCTTCATCTCGTCCAGATCGTCGATGCCCATGCCCGAGGTCGGCTCGTCCAGAAAGATCGCCTTGGGCTTGGCCGCCAGCGCCATGCCCACTTCGAGGCGGCGTTGTTGGCCGTGCGACAGATTGCCCGCGGGCGTGTCGGCGTAGCGCTCCATGCCGATCTTGGCGAGCACCTTGGCCACCGTTTCGGCGCAGGAGAGCTTGCCGGTCGGCGCGCTCCAGCAATTGAGTGCCTGCGCGGGCGCAACGCCCTGCGCGGCCAGGCGCAGGTTCTCTCGCACCGGCAGCGTGAGGAACAGGCTGGTCACCTGGAACGAGCGCGCCATGCCGCGCCGCACACGCACGTGGTCGGGTTCGCGCGTGACGTCGTGACCATCAAACATGATCTTTCCGGCGCTCACCGACTTGGTGCCGGTGAGCATGTGAAACAGCGTGGTCTTGCCCGCGCCGTTCGGCCCGATCACCGAATGCACGGTGTTGGCCCGCACGCGAATGTGCACGCCGCCGAGGGCGACGAATTTGTCGTAACGCTTCTCAACCCCTACCGCTTCGAGCAGGATGGGCGTTTCCGCAATTTTGCTCGTGCTCATGCATGGCCTCCCTTGGATTCAGTGGCGGACTCATCATCGACCGCCTTTTTGCCACGCACCTTCAGCCACAGCTTCTGGCACAGACCCCACAGCCCGCCCTGCATGGCCAGACTCACCACGATCAGCACCAGGCCGAGCAGCAGCAGCCAGCGCGGCCACAGCGTCGAGAGCCAGTCGCCCAGCAGCACGTAGAACGCCGCGCCGAGCAGCGATGCCAGCAGGTTGCCGGTACCGCCGATCACCGTCATCACCAGAATCATTTCACTGGTGTGGTATTCGGCATTCGACAGCGGAGCGATGCCGGTCATCAAGGCATGCAGCGCACCGGCCAGGCCCGTGACCGCACCGGAGATCACGAAGGCCTGCAGCTTGAGCATGCGCAGGTTGTAACCCACCGCCGCGGCGCGTTCTTCGTTGTCGCGCACGGCCAGCAGGGTGCGGCCGAAGATCGAATCACACACCGTTCTCAGCATCCAGAAGACGATCAGGAACAGCACCGCCACAAAGGTGTAGTACTGCCATGGCGTATCGAGCGGAACGATGGTGTGACCGGCAATCGTCAGCGACTTGCGCGGAATGTCCATCAGCCCGTTGTCGCCGCCCGTGAGGTCGGCGGCGCTGTACGCCACGAAGTAGAACATCTGCGCAAACGCGAGCGTGAGCATCACGAAGTAGGTGCCGCGTTGGCGAATGGCGACCCAGCCGACGATCGCCGCGCCGATGCCGCCCACGACCACCGCTGCCAGCAGCGCGACGGGCATTGGAATCGGCAGGCGCGTGAGCATGATGCCCAGCGTGTAGCTGCCGAGTCCAAAGAAGATGCCCTGTCCGAACGACAGCAGACCGGTATAGCCGAGCAGCAGGTTGCAGCCCATGGCGGCAAGCGCGTAGATCAGCACTTCGCTCGCGAGCGAGCCGGAGCGCATGAACAGTGGCATGGCGATCACGATCGCCAGCGCAATCAGGAATTGAATGTGCTTGGAGTTCATGTTCGTTGTCCTTAGACCTGACGGCCGAGCAAGCCGTTGGGGCGCAGCAGCAGCACGGCCGCCATTGCCACGTAAATCATCAGGCTCGCACCCGGCGGCCAGATGGTGCTCATCAGGCTTTGCACGATGCCGATCAGCAGACCGCCGACCAGTGCACCGCTGAAGCTGCCGAGACCGCCGACCACCACCACGACGAAGGCCACGCCCAGGGCTTCGATGCCCATGAACGGACTCACGCCGCGAATCGGTGCGGCCAGCACGCCGGCGAGTGCCGCCGTGCCCACGCCCAGACCGAACACCAGGCTGAAGATGCCGAAGATGTTCTTGCCGAGCAGCGACACCATTTCGGTCGATTCACTGCCTGCACGCACGATGCTGCCAAGGCGCGTGCCTTCCAGCACCCACCAGATGATGACGGCCAGCACGGCGGTGAAGCCAATCACGAAGAGGCGGTACTTGGGATAGATGAAACTGCCCCACATCACCACGCCGTTGAGCGCTTCGGGCACGGCCACGCTGTCGCCCAGAGGGCCCCAGATCATGATCACGACCTCTTGAATCACCAGCGCAAAGCCTACGGTGATGAGGATGTGGAATTCGTGTGGTTTGGAGTAGACGTGTCGCAGTATGAGTTTTTCGGTCACCCAGCCGAGCGCACCGACCACGACGGGCACCACGATCAGGGCCAGCCAGAAGCTCAGACCCCATTGGTTCATCTGGTAGCAGAAGTAGGCGCCGAGCAGGTAGAACGTGCCGTGCGCGAAGTTGACGAAACGGAGCAGGCCGAACACGATCGACAAGCCCACGGCCAGCAGGAAATACAGCATGCCAATGCCGATTCCATTGATTATCTGCAGCAGATAAATGCTCATGGGGGTGGCTTCTTGTGGGGTTTCACGAAGCTTTCAGCTTCGATTGGTTATTCGTTGGGAGATGCGAGTACAGCCCTTCATGCGTTGTGGCGACGCCTGGCCTGAAGGGCTGTCTTGACATTGGTGCATTGGGCGTAGGCCCGCTGCGCTGCGCACGTGGTGGGTGCGCAGTTTTGTTTCTGTCGTTTCTTCGATGCGTTGCTTTACGCCATCTTGCAGCCGGTCTGATCGACTGGCAGGAACGACTTGCCCGAGCTCACGATGTCGGCGTAGTCGTCCTTGTTCTTCATCTTCGACTTGGCCTTGCCCTTGAGCAGGTAGTAGCTCTTGAGGACCTGGTGGTCTGCCTTGCGGATTTCTTCCTCACCCGTCAGGCCCGCGTATTTCATGCCTTCCATCGCGGCGATGACGGCCTTCTGGTCTACGGTGCCGGCCTTGATGATGGCGTCGATCATCAGCTTGGTGCAGATGTAGTGACCGGCCAGGCTGTAGTTCGGGTTGAACTTGAACTTGTCGTTGCAGCGCTTGACCAGATCCTGGTTCAGCGGAGCGTCCACGGTGTGCCAGTACTGCGCGCCGAAGTACACGCCGTCGCACAGGTCTGGGCCCAGCGATTCGAACTGCTCGAGACCCGACGCCCATGCGATCAGGATCGTCATGTTCTTGTTCATGCCGAAGCTGATGGCCTGGCGCAGTGTGTCGGACGATTGCTGGCCGAAGTTCAGCAGCAACAGAATGTCGGGCTTGGCCGCCACGGCGTTGGTGAGGTAGCCGCTGAATTCTTTTTCGTTGAGCGAGTGGTAGCTGTTGCCCACGTGCTCGATGCCCTTTTCCTTGAAGATGTTCTTGGCTGCGGTCAGCAGGCCGTCACCGAACACGTATTGCGGGGTGATGGTGTAGACACGCTTGGCCTTGGGCAGCGCTTCGAGCAGCGGACGCACGGTTTGCTCGATCGCACCGAAAGTGGGTACGGACCAGCGGAAGGTAGCGGGGTTGCAATCCTTGCCGGTGATTTCATCGGCACCTGCCGTGGTGATGAAAATGCCGCCGGCCTTTTCTGCTTCCTTGCCCATTGCGAGGGCTTCGGAGGACAGGATGCCGCCGGCAAAGAACTTCGCGCCTTGTTGCGATGCGTCTTGCACTTTACGGATCGCCGTGGCAGGCTTGCCTTCGGTGTCCAGCAGCGTATAGGCCAGTGGGCGGCCCAGCGCTTTGCCGTATTGCTCGATCGCCAACTTCGTGCCCAGATCGGCGAACTTGCCGTTCGCGGCGAACGCACCCGACATGGGTACCGGGCAGCCGAACATGATGGTGTCCTTGGCTTGCGCCCACGCGTTTTGCATCAGGCCAAGAGATGCCGGCAGTGCGCCGAGTGCGGACATTTGCAGGAAGTTGCGACGTTGCATGTGAAGTGTCTCCAAGTGGAATTGAGGCCAGGGCGGCCTACTTTTTAATTGAGCACGATGCGTGCCAGAACTTAGGTGGCAACGTGCGCTCCTCAGTCCTATTTATAGTGACAAATAGAACAAATATGACGCGGACAAACCCTAGCCCATGGTGGCAAGGCGCTGTCGCGGTGCATACTGCACCAATCATGCGAATGGGTACTCACAAGGCGTCTGCGCGCACCCCAAACCGGCTCACACATGGCAACCAAGAAGTCTTCACCGTTGGCGATCAAGCAGCTCAAGCGCTCCGATCTAGTGGCTCAGGAAATCAAGCGTCTGATCACCGAGAAAAATCTCAGTCCCGGTGATCGGCTGCCGCGTGAGAGCGAGCTGCAGGCGCAGTTCGAGGTGAGCAAGGGAACGATCCGTGAGGCGCTCAAGTCGCTGGAAGTGCAGGGCCTCGTCACCATTTCCACCGGCCCATCGGGCGGCGGAACCATCGTCGAGGTGCCGCTCGATCGCACGCTGCAATTCATGCAGAACTACCTGTTCTTCAAGGAAGTCACGATCGAAGACATCTACGCGGTGCGCCTGATGCTCGAGCCCGAAATGGCGGCCGGCGCCGTGCCGCATTTGACCGACGCCGACTTCGAGGCGCTGGAGCACAGCATCTCGTGCTGCGACCCGACATCAAGCCGCGAGGACCTGATCATCCAGCGGCGCGAGGACGTGAATTTTCACGACATCCTGGCGGCCGCCAATCCCAATCCGTTTCTGCGATTCACCTGCGAATTGATCAACGAGATGATTCGCCAGCTCATCGTCTTCGGCAACCGCACGCCGCAGACCGAGCACCGCCGCTTCGGCGAAGAGAACGCCAACTACCACCGCGACATCGTGGCCGCCGCACGGGCGCGCGATGCCGAGCAGGTGCGTGCGCTGATGGTCAAGCACATGCAGGACGCCACGCGCAGCGTCAAACGCATGAAGGGAAAGATCCAGGGTCGGCTGATTCTGGATGCCGATTCGCTGCGCGCCGGGCGTGGCTCGCTCTCGACCAAACGCACCTGATTCACGCTCCGTTGTCGACCAATCCCCCCGGAGAGTCTGGGAATTGCAGTCCACACTGATAAGCTCGCGCGCGCACGAAAATCATCTTTCACCATTGCGAGTAAAACACTCATGCGCACGACCCACAAGTCACGTCAGTTTGCAACGACCACTATTTCCCGCGCGCCCCTAAATGCGCTTGCCTGCGCCGTAGCGATGGCAGCCGCGTTGGGCGCTTCCGTCGCGCAAGCGGATTCTCCTGCTGCGGCCTATCCCAGCAAGCCTATCCGTCTGGTGGTTCCTTACGCCGCTGGCGGCTCCACCGACATCATCGGCCGTCTGCTCGCACAGAAGCTCGGCGACAACATGGGTGTCTCCGTCGTGGTGGACAACCGCCCGGGCGCCAACGGCACGATCGGCTGCGACCTCGCCGCCAAGTCGCCTGCCGACGGCTACACCCTGGTTCTGGGTGACGTGGGTTGCATGGCCATGGCTCCGGGTCTCTACACCAAGCTGCCCTACAACCCACTCAAGGACTTCGCCGTGGTGAGCCTGGTGGGCCGCAGCCCGCTGGTGCTCACGGTGGGAAGCAAGAGCGAGTTGAAGTCGCTGTCCGACCTGACCGCAGCCGCCAAGGCCAACCCGGGCAAGCTCAACTTCCCATCTTCTGGCACGGGCGGCCCGAACCACCTGGGCGCCGAGATGTACGCCATGCAGGCCCACGTGAAGGTGACCCACGTGCCCTACAAGGGCAGCGCACCCTCCGTCGTTTCGCTGGTGAGCGGTGAGACCGATTTCGGTTTCCTCACGGCCGTCACCATCAACTCGCAGCTCAACGCCGGCAACGTCAAGGCGTTGGCCGTGGCACACACCGAGCGCCTGCCCGCCATGCCCAATGTGCCAACCTTCATCGAGCAAGGCATGAAGGGCTTCACGGCCGACGCCTGGTTCATGGTTTCCGCACCCGCCGGCACGCCGCAGCCGATCATCGATCGCCTCTACAAGGAAATCGCCAAGGCGTTGCCAGAAGCTGAAGTGAAGGCCAAGTTCGACTCCGCCGGCGTGCTGCCATCGGGCATCGATCCGAAGGCATCGACCGCGTTCCTGAACGAAGAAATCGCCAAGTGGCGCGGTGTGATCAAGACGGCGAACATCACGCTGGATTGATTCTTGTGGGCAGCGATGCCCCATAGAAAAGCAAAAAAAGCGCGAACCTTTAAGTAAGGTCCGCGCTTTTTTATTCGCTACGGTTTGGGGTGTTCAAGACACCCCGGAAAACGCTAGCGGCGTTTTTATTTGCTGCTCGGAAAGCTGAACATCGCACCTTCGCGCACACCGGCCGAAGGCCAGCGCTGCGTGATCGTCTTGCGCTTGGTATAGAAACGCACGGCGTCCGGACCATAGGCGTGCAGGTCGCCGAACAGGCTGCGCTTCCAGCCGCCGAACGAGTGGTACGCGACGGGCACAGGCAGTGGCACGTTCACGCCCACCATGCCGACCTGGATGTGGTCGGTGAAGTAACGCGCCGCTTCGCCATCACGCGTGAAGATGCAGGTGCCGTTGCCGTACTCGTGGTCGTCGATCAGCTTCATGGCTTCTTGCAGCGTCTTCACGCGCACCACGCCGAGCACGGGGCCGAAGATT
>CALMCS010001038.1 GCA_937862875.1 uncultured Comamonadaceae bacterium | reverse complement strand
AAATGCCTCCAAGTGCTCAGAGAGCACGGCGTTTTCAGACGTGAAAACGCCACCCCACGCAAAATAGAAACGCGACATTGAAGATTGAAAGGATCGTTCCATGCAGGCTGTAAAGATGTACACGACGGCTGTTTGCCCATATTGCATTCGTGCCAAGCAAATTTTGAAATCCAAGGGCGTGGAGCAGATTGAGGAAATCCGTGTGGATACCGATCCTGACATTCGCATCAAGATGATGGAGCTGACCGGTCAACGCACCGTTCCGCAGATTTTCATCGGCGAGACGCACGTGGGCGGCCACGACGATCTGGTGGCGCTGGATGGCCGTGGCGGTTTGATGCCACTGCTGCAAGGCGCTTAAAAAATTTGGGTGATGCGTTTGCGCATTGCATAATGCTTTGCCTGCCCGCTCTGGGAGCAGTTCCCCGGCGGGCTTTGTTTTGACTGAAAGAACCTACCGACCATGGCGACCGAAGAAAACCCAGTGTTCCAGATCCAACGCGTCTACTTGAAGGACTTGTCCCTGGAGCAGCCCAACTCTCCGGCCATCCTGCTGGAGCAGGAACAGCCCAGCGTGGACATCCAGCTCGGCGTGGAAGCCAATCCCGTGGCTGAAGGCATTTTTGAAATTGCCGTGACCGCTACCGTGCAGACCAAGATCAAGGACAAGACCGTGTTCCTGGTCGAAGCCAAGCAAGCCGGCATTTTCGAAATCCGCAACATCCCTGAAGACCAGATGGGCGCGATCATCGGTATCGCCTGCCCACAAATCGTGTACCCCTACCTGCGCGGCAACGTCGCCGATGTGGTGACACGTGCTGGTTTCCCACCCGTGCACCTGGCCGAAATCAACTTCCAGGCCATGTACGAACAGCAGCAAGCCGCTCAAGCGGAAGCTGGCAACAACACGGCTCAGTAATCCAGCCCCATCGGCTTGTTACTGTCGTCGGGCCAGCGTCCATGCTTTGGACAACGGCCTGACAACGCCCCACAAATCCTCGCGACGGCTTGCTCTGTCACGGGGATTTGTGCTTTGAGGGCCGCAGAAATGCGCCCGTCGCCCTTTTCAGCTTCCATTTCCGTTTCCTCTTCCTTTTCTGCGGCGGCGAACGTGGTTTCACGCGCCCTGCCATGAACTCTTGTTATTCTTGACCGCATGAAGATATTCGTCATCGGCGCTGGTGCCTGGGGCACCGCCATTGCCATGAGTGCCGCTGCACGCGCGGACGCTCACTCCGTCACCTTGTGGGCGCGTGATGCGGCCCAGGCGCAGCAGATGCAGGCCGAGCGCGCCAACACGCGCTACCTGAAGGGCGTGCAATTCCCCGCATCCCTGACCGTGGTGAGCGGCGATGTGGGCCCGCATGTGGCCGAGGCCGATCTGATCGTGCTTGGCACGCCCATGGCGGCGCTGCGCGAATGGCTGGAGCGCCTGGCGCACGTGCCGGTGCCCGTGGTCTGGCTCTGCAAGGGCTTCGAGGCCGCTCGCAAGGACGCCGCCGCCGACGCGCAGGGCCTGATGGCGCACGAGGTCTGCCAGCAGGTCGCCCCCGATCTGCAAAGCGGTGTGCTCAGCGGACCGAGCTTTGCGGACGAGGTGGCGCGCCACCAGCCGACCGCTCTGGTGGCCGCGAGCGCGCACCCACAGGTGTCGCAACTGCTGGTCGACGCCTTTCACGGCGAGGCCATGCGCGTCTATGCCAACAGCGACATCGTCGGCGTGGAGGTCGGCGGTGCGGTGAAGAACGTGCTGGCGATTGCCACGGGACTCTGCGATGGACTGCAACTGGGCCTGAACGCCCGCGCCGCGCTGATCACGCGCGGACTGGCGGAGATGACGCGCCTTGGCATGGCGCTGGGTGCACGCCCCGAAACCTTCATGGGACTTTCGGGACTCGGCGATCTGGTGCTGACCGCGACGGGCGACCTGTCGCGCAACCGCAAGGTCGGCCAGCTGCTCGCCAAGGGCATGACGCTGGACCAGGCCGTGCAATCGCTGGGACATGTGGCCGAAGGCGTCTACAGCGCGCGCACGGTACTGGCCCGGGCACGCCTGCTGAAGGTGGAAATGCCGATCACCGAGACCGTGGTCGACCTGCTCGATGGCCGCCTGGCCGTGAGCGATGCGGTCCAGACCCTGATGGTGCGAGACCCGCGCGGCGAGTGAGCACAGGCCCACTGCATGCGGCATCACGACGCTGATAAATCGGCGTCTCTGACCGCATAGATGAAATTAACTTGCGCGAAATAGCCCAACGGTAGATTCTCCGCCCCGAACCACGTAAGCCGGCAATCGACCGCCGGCTGCGCGAACACAGCGGACGGAGGGCAGGTTGAGTCGACCATCGAAAATCGTGAGCACGCCGGATTTGCGCGTGTACCGCCGCAGCATGCTGTGGTTGGCGGGCCTCGGGCTGCTGCCTCCGCTGGCCTTCACCGGTTTGATTTCCTTGCAGCGCGAGAACACCGCTCGCGACAAGGCGAGCGCACTGCCCGCAGCGTTGCCGCCAACACCCCTGGTCCACAACTTCCGTGATCTGGCCGGCGTGCCCCATGCGCCCTACCGCACGATCCACGGCCGCCCTCTGCGCCGCGGTGTGATCTATCGGTCGGGCTGGCTCGGAGCCCATGCGCTGAGCGAGGACTGGTTCGCGTCCAGAGGCATCAAGGCGGTGTACGACCTGCGCTCGCCGCCGGTGCGCCATCAACATCCGGAACAGATCCCCGAGGGCATTGACTACCTGCCCATGCACCTGGCCGAGAAGCCGCTGATCACGACGCCCCCCGCACCGAATGCCGACACGGCGCAGCAGCAGGATGCGCGCCTGCGCGTGTCGAACACGGTCGAGGGCCATATGCGTTTGCTGGTGGCAACGCCCACGGTCCGCATGCGGACGGCGGAGCTGCTCACCCAGCTCTCGGTGGGCGACGGTGCCAAGGTGATCCACTGCACCCACGGCGAACATCTCACCGGCTGGATCACCGCCTTGCTTCACACCATTGTGGAGCTGCCGCACGAAAGCCTGATGAACGACTTCATGCTCAGCAACGCACAGATTCCGCAGCGAGCCAGCGCCGATGCGTCCGCGCCGGTCGTGCGTGCCAGTGCGTTGCAGGCCGCGATCTACGAGGCCAATGCACGCTACGGCACGCTCCAGCGCTTCATCAGCGACGGCTTGCAGCTGAGCACGGACACCCAGCAGCGGCTCAAAGCCCAACTGCTGGTGTAACCGACTGAAGAACCTTACAGACCCAGTTCCAGCGCGAGCAACTCTTCCACCGTCTGGCGGCGACGGATCAGGCGCACCTTGCCGTTGTCCACCAACACTTCGGCCGCGAGCGGACGGGTGTTGTAGTTGCTCGACATCGACGAGCCGTAGGCTCCGGTGTCGTTGATCACCAGCAGATCGCCCACGGTCGCGCCCGACAGCTCGCGCGGCAGCACCACGCCGCCGTCGCCCTGCGTGAACACGTCGCCCGATTCGCACAGCGGCCCGGCGACCACGCTCGGCTGCGCGGGCAGCTCCTTGCCGTCACGGCGCAGCACTTCCATGGCGTGGAAGCTGCCGTACATGGCCGGACGCATCAGCTCGTTGAAGCCCGTGTCGACCAGCACAAAGTGGTTGTTGCCGGCGTTCTTGGTGGCGCGCACGGTGCCCAGCAGCACGCCGGACTCGGCCATCAGGAAACGGCCCGGCTCGATCTCCAGCCCCAGCGCATGGCCAACGATGCCCTCGGCTTCCTTGCGCGCCGCGTCCCAGAGGCCGTGGTAATGCGCGGTATCGATCACGGGTTCGCCCTGGCGATACGGGATCGACAGGCCACCACCGGCCGAAATCGAATGCATGTCGTGGCCCGCGTCCTTGGCGGATTGCACCAGCTTGACCATCGCGCCGCACACCTCCTGCAGGTGGCCGTAGTCCACGCCGGAGCCGATGTGCATGTGCAGGCCCGCCAGCACCAGTCCGCCGCTGCGGATCGCGTCGAGCGCTGCCACCAAATCGGTGTGCCAGATGCCGTGCTTGCTGTGCTCGCCGCCGGTATTGGTCTTGTTGCTGTGACCGTGGCCAAAGCCGGGGTTGATGCGCAGCCACACATGGTGACCGGGCGACGCCTGGCCCAGTTGGTGGAGCATGTCGATGGAGCCCGCATTCACCGGCACCTTGTGTTCGACCACGGTGGCCAGCGTGGCCTCGTCCATCACGTCGGCGGTGAAGACGATCTCGCTCGGCTCGCCAAATCCGGGTTGGAAACCGGCGGCCAGCGCACGCAGCACCTCGCCGCGCGAGACCGCATCCACCTTCACGCCCTGCTCGCGCATGAGTTGAAGAATGTGGATGTTGGAGCAGGCCTTCTGCGCAAAACGGATGGTGTCGAACGCCTGCAGCTGGGCAATGCGCGCACGGATGGTTTCCGCGTTGTACACCCACAGCGGTGTGCCGAACTCGTCAGCCAGTTGCCACAACTGGGAAGGAGAAAAAGGATTGCTCATGGTGATCAGTGATTCGAATGCGGGTGGGCGACGCGGCCCCAGGAGGCTCGGGAACGTCTGAAAGTGGGTGAATGATCGCCGCTCATGGATATTTAGTCGAATACTTTGTTTTTCAACATCCATTCATTTCTGATATGGTTTCGAGCCGACAACGCCCATTGCTACTGCCATGCCCCGCCCACGCTCCACCGAGTCGGTTCAGACGCAGGCCGATACCGAAGACATCAGCCCGCGCGTCAGCCACCGCCATATCGAAGTCTTTCGCGCCGTCATGCTCGCGGGCGGCGTGACCGGTGCCGCGCGCCTGCTGTTCACCTCGCAACCCACGGTGAGCCGCGAACTGGCGCGGCTGGAAAGCCTGCTCGGCTACGCCCTGTTCGAGCGCGTGCAGGGCCGCCTGCGCGCCACCGCGCGGGCACTCTCGCTCTGGACCGAGGTGCAGCGCAGCTGGCAGGGCCTCGACCACGTGATCGAACACGCCCTCGCGCTCAATGAACCCAGCCAGACCAGCATCAGCGTGCTCAGCATGCCGGCCCTCAGCCACGCCCTGCTGCCCGGCGCACTCGCACGCCTGCAGGCCCAGCAAGGCCCGATGTCGGTGAGCGTGGCCACGCAGGATGGCCCGCTGCTGCAGGAATGGATGTCGGCCCAGCGATTCGATCTGGGCCTGACCGAGCAAGGCGACGCGCCCCCCGGCACCCGCGCCATCGCCCTGCCCGCGCTGGACGAGGTGGCCGTTCTGCCCGCACACCACCCGTTGGCGGCCAAGGCGAAACTCCAACCCTCGGACTTTGCGGACCAGGCCTTCGTCAGCCTCGCGCGGGACGATCTCTACCGCCAGCAGATCGACGCCGTCTTCACGCGCGCCAAGGTCGAGCGCAAGCTGCTGCTCGAGACCCACAGCGCCATCGCCGTGTGCGCCATGGTGCAGCACGGACTGGGCGTGGCGATCGTGAACCCGCTCACGGCACACGCCTGCAAGGGGCCGCAGTTGGTGGTGCGTCCGCTCACGTTCTCCATTCCGTTCCAGGTCTACGCCCTGCTGCCGCTGCACCGGCCTGCGGTGAGCGGCGTGGACGCGCTGCTCGACGCGCTCCGCAGCGAGGTGCTGCACGCGGATTGAGCGCAAGAAAGCTCACGGGGTCAATGGACGGGCGTTGTGCTCGCAGACCCGGCCGAAGAAGGCGCGTCATCCGGCATTCCCCATTCGGCCCAGTCGTCGCCGAACAGCTCCACCGGATGCTGCGTTCGATCCGAACCATTGCCACAGGCCATCTGGTCCGCAGCGCAATATTGGTCGCAACCCCAGCAGTTGCGTTCGGGGTGGGCTGGATGGTGGGGGAATTTCTTGGCCACGGTATTGCTCAATCAACTTCAATCAAGGGTTGCGTCAGGTCTTGTCTGATGCAGCTTGATCGCGATGCAGCGACATGGTTTTGCCATGCATCAATCGATACTTAACTATTGATTCCGAGCCATGACCGCGCGCCGATCAGAACTCCAGGTTGTCGATCAACCGCGTATTGCCCAACCGCGCCGCACCCAGCACCACCAACGCCGTTGCGGCCTGCACCGAGCCATCCGCCGGCGACAGCAGATCACCCCGTTGGCGCACGGTGAGATAGTCCGGCTGCCAGCCCTTGTCACGCAAGGCCTGCATGGCCGCGGCTTCCAAATCCGCAATCGACGCCGTGCCCGAACGCACGCCCTCGGCCAACTGCTTGAGCGTCCGCGCCAACTCCATGGCGTGCTGGCGCTCTTCCGTATTCAGATAACCATTGCGCGAACTCAGCGCCAATCCGTCATCGGCCCGCGAGGTGTCTGCGGCGACGATCTCGATGGGCATGGCGAACTGCTGCACCATGCGGCGAATCACCATCACCTGCTGATAATCCTTCTTGCCAAACACCGCACTGCCGCCACCCGTCGTGGCAAACACGCACGAGAACAGCTTCATCACCACGGTGCACACCCCCGTGAAAAATCCGGGTCGGAATTCACCTTCCAGAATGTCCCCCAGCGCCGGATCGGCGTGCACCTTGAACAGCTGCGGCTCGGGGTACAGGTCCTTCTCGCGCGGGGCGAAAAGAATGTCGCAGCCCGCAGATTCCAGTTTGGCGCAATCGGCATCCCAGGTGCGCGGATAGCTGTCGAAATCCTCGTGCGGCAGGAACTGCAGGCGGTTCACAAAAATGCTGGTCACCACCAGATCGCCATGCGCTTTGGCGATGCGAACCAAGGACAGATGGCCGTCATGCAGATTGCCCATGGTGGGCACAAAGGCGGGCTTGCCACGGTTGGCGAGGGCGGTGCGCAGGTCGGCGATGGTGTGGACGATTTGCATTGCAGGAAATGAAAGTTGGGCAGGCGATGAAGGTTGGTTTTTTATAGCCGAATTGTCGCGGCTATGATGACTTTTTTCTGGAGGCGTCGATGGCGTTTGAATTTGTGTGCGCAGTCTGTGGTGAAGTGCATAAGGGCATGCCGGCCTTTCACGCGCCCGCACCGGTGAGTTACTACCTCGTTCCCGAAGCGGAACGCGCAGAGCGCTGCGTACTGGGCACTGATGACTGCATCATCGATGATGACAAATTCTTTGTTCATGGGCGGATAGAAATCCCCATTCATGGCCAGAGCGACCCCTTCGTCTGGGGTGTCTGGGCCTCCTTGAGCGAGGCCAGCTACTACCAGTGGGGCGAGAATTTCGAGGTGGAAAAACGCGCGCATATCGGGCCATTCTTCGGCTGGTTGAACACCCAGCTCGCTCCCTACCCCGACACCGTCGCTTTGAAAACGCGTGTCCACCTGAGAAATGATTGGCTGCGGCCCTACATCGAACTGGAGCCGACCGATCACCCGTTGGCAGTCGAGCAGCGCGAAGGCATGTCGGCAGCACGAGCCGCCGAAATTTATGCGCAGATCATGCACGGCGAACAAGGGTAGCGAAGGTTTTCAGCTCGCACACGCCATGCATTCCAGTTGAATGTCACGCGTCACCACGCATGTACCGCGTCGTCTGGGAACGTCCCATCCTTCACCGCACGCACATAAGCCTCGAACGCGCCCTTGACCGAGCCCGCGTCTTCCATGAAGTTGCGCACGAACTTGGCATTCTTGCCGAGGTTCACGCCCAGCATGTCGTGCATCACCAGCACCTGGCCTGCGGTGCCGCTGCCCGCGCCGATGCCGATGGTGTGGCAGGTGGTGAGGGCCTGCGTGAGGCTGCGCGAGAGTTCGGCCGGGACCATCTCCAGCACCAGCATCGAGGCACCGGCCTCCTGCAACTCGAGGGCCTGTCTGCGCAAGGTGGCGGCGGCCACGTCGTCGCGGCCCTGCACGCGGTAGCCGCCGAGGGCGTGTACGGTCTGCGGTGTGAGTCCCAGATGGGCGCACACCGGAACGCCGCGTTCCACCAGGAATTGCACCGTGGGCGCGGTCCAGCCGCCGCCCTCGAGTTTGATCATGTGTGCGCCCGCCTGCATGAGGCGGCTGGCGCTGCGCAGGGCTTGCTCCTTGCTCTCGGCGTAGCTGCCGTAGGGCAGATCGCTCACCAGCCAGGCCGTGCCTTGTGCGCGGTGCAGACCGCGGGCCACGCTTTCCGTGTGATAGGCCATGGTGTCGAGGCTGACGCCCACCGTGCTGTGCAGACCCTGGCAGACCATGCCGAGCGAGTCGCCCACCAGAATGCACTCCACGCCCGCCGCATCGGCCACCGCCGCGTAGGTCGCGTCGTAGGCGGTGAGCATGGTGATCTTCTCGCCCGCTGCGCGCATTTGAGCGAGGCGCGGCAGGCTCACCGGTTTGCGTTGCGGCATCGGGGACGCGGGCGGAATCGTTCCGTACGGCGTTCCGCTGGTTGCGTTCGATGCGTTGGTATCGGTGGTGGCTGCTGACATACGGTCTCCTGCATGCTGGTTTTTTTGGAATTGCCCGCAGTCTATGCGAGTCGCTCTTTCCGCGCCAACGTGAGTGGACAAATCCCAGCCCCTGCAGCGCCCACCCGCAGGCTCATGAAATAATTCGCGCCGGATGACCGTTACCCATATTGATTTTCCCGACCCGCACAACCCCTCTGCCGAGCGCTCGCGCTGGCGGTTTGGTGAGCCGTTGCGCGTCTGGCAGGCGCACCGGCTCGATGAGGTGGTGCCGGTGCTCGAAGCGGTGGACCAGGCGGCCCGTGCAGGTCGCTGGTGTGTCGGCGGACTCGCCTATGAGGCCGCCGCCGCGTTCGATCCCGCTTTGTCAACCCACGAGGCGCAAACCGATTTGCCGCTGGCGTGGTTTGCCGAATATGACGGGCCCCTGTCTGCAAGCACTGACTTCGCGCCGGACGATCCTGCCGCAGCAGACATGCCTCAGCTCGCGTACATCCACTGGAAGCCCGGCCAACACACGAGCACAGCGCGTGCCCGATTCGACGCCGACATTGCCCGCATACACGCGTGGATCGCCGACGGCGAGTGCTACCAGATCAACTACACCGCGCCGCTGCACGGCAAGCTGCACGGTTCACCCGAAGCGCTGTTCGAGGCGCTGCGCAGCATCCAGCCCGATGGCTATGTGGCGAGCATGCATTGGAACGGCGAGCAGATTCTGAGCCTGTCGCCCGAGCTGTTTTTCGACTGGGACGGCGAGGCCCTGCTCACCCGTCCGATGAAGGGCACGGCCGCGCGCGGTGCCAACGAGCAGGAAGACCAGGCCCGGGCCGAGCACCTGCGCAGCTCCACCAAGGAGCGCGCAGAAAACGTGATGATCGTGGACCTGCTGCGCAACGACGTGTCGCGCATCGCGCAGCCCCACAGCGTCAAGGTGCCGCGCCTGTTTTCCGTCGAGGCCTTGCCCACGGTGTGGCAGATGACCTCCGACGTGACCGCCCGCACCAAGAGCGGCACGCGACTGGTCGACGTGTTTTCCGCCCTCTTCCCCTGCGGCTCCATCACGGGCGCGCCGAAGGTGCAGGCCATGCGCCTGATCCACCGGCTCGAATCCGAACCCCGCGGCGTGTATTGCGGCGCGCTGGGTGTCGTGCGACCCGGCGAACGACAGGGCAGCATTCGTGCCACGTTCAATGTTCCGATTCGCACGCTCTCGGTGCGGGGGCATGCCGTGCGCTGCGGCATCGGCAGCGGCATCACGGCCAGCGCCAACGCGGACGACGAGTGGCAGGAGTGGAAACACAAACGCGCCTTCATCGAACGCGCGCTGCCGCCACTACAGGTGCTGGAGACACTTGCGCTGAAAGACGGCCAACTGCTGCATCGCGATCGGCATCTGGCGCGCATGCGTGTGTCGGCCGCGCATTTTGGATTCGCATGGCCCGAGGCCGTGATCGAAGAATCGCTGCAACGCCTGCTGGACACCCATTCCACGGGGCAGTGGCGCGTGCGGCTGTTGCTCGGTGAAGAAGGCCAGTTCGAGGCCCAGGCCTTTGCGTTTGCAACGACCGAACAGCCCGTGACCTTGGCGCTCGCAACGCGTGCCTTCAAGGCCGCGCACAGCGAGTTCGTCAGCCACAAAACCACGCGCCGAGGGCATTACGCGGCGTTCGAGCCTGCGGCCGACAGCGGCGTGTTCGATGTGATTCTGTGGAATGAAGCGGGTGAGATCACCGAGTGCACGCGCGGCAATATCGCGCTGCAGTGGGACGATGGAAGCTGGCTCACGCCGCCGTTGTCCTGCGGCCTGCTGCCCGGAGTGGGCCGCGCGCTGGCCATCGAATCCGGCCAGTTGCGCGAAGCCGTGGTGCACGTGAGCGAGTTGCATCGCGTGCGCGCATGGGCGTTCGTGA
Organism: uncultured Comamonadaceae bacterium; assembly: GCA_937862875.1. Classification (GTDB taxonomy): domain Bacteria; phylum Pseudomonadota; class Gammaproteobacteria; order Burkholderiales; family Burkholderiaceae_C; genus Diaphorobacter_A. The sequence continues at coordinate 4,773 of CALMCS010001038.1, read as the reverse complement.
ACAGCCTGCGTGGCTGGCTGAACGCGAGACTCCCTGAATGAGTAAGTAAGTGAGTGAGTGAATGAGCCAGTAAGTGATGGATTACTGACTGGCTGACGCCAAGGCTCCGAGGCCTTAGCGACTTTGCCGATCAATCGATCAGCTTGTTCTTCAGCGCGTAGTAGGTCAGATCGCTGTTGGACGACAGTCCCAGCTTTTCCATCAAGCGCGTGCGGTAGGTGCTCACGGTCTTGACGCTCAGCGACAGCGACTTGGCGATTTCGCCCGCCGTTTCACCACGCGACAATTTGAGAAACACCTGAAACTCGCGCTCCGACAGCTGCTCGTGCGGCGGCGCGTCATCCTTGCGGTTGAGTTGCTGCGCCAGCAGATCGGCCACGGCGGGTGTCAGATAACGGCGGCCCAATGCGATCGTGCGAATCGCTTCGACGATTTCCTTGGGGTCACATTCCTTGTTGAGATAACCACTCGCACCCTGGCGAATCATGTTGATCGCGTAGTGCTCTTCGGGGTATCCGCTGAGGATCAGGATGCCCATGTTGGGCGCTTTGGCCTTGAGCATTGCCAGCGCATCCAGGCCACTCTGGCCCGGCATCGCGAGGTCCATGATCAGCACATCGACTTCATGCGCGCGAATCAAATCAATCGCTTCGCGTCCGTTGGCGGCCTCCCCGACTACGCGCAAATCGACATGCTCCGACAAAAATTGCTTCAATCCCGAACGCACAATAGCGTGGTCGTCCACAATACCAACTCTTATCATTCCTGTACTTTCTTGCCAGCTTCCGCTGATTTGACGTTGGAACTAGCGCCTAATATTGGTTCTTACTTTACAACCGTGTCAATTGCATGATGCCATGGATAAGTGAGACGTGATCGACAAAATTTCGAATAGTGTTACGAGGATTAACATTCATGCGCAAGTTTCCGCTGACCAAAATGGCCGTCAACATGCTGCTGGCATTATTGGCCGCAGTCGTGTTGGTCGCCGTGAATGAAGCGGGATATATCAGCTCACATTCCGCCATCGAACGGCTGGAAAAATCCCAATCCACGCGCCGCACCATTGGACTGATCGTGCGGGAATTGCTCAGCGCGGAGAGCGGTATGCGCGGATATCTGCTCACCGGCGATGCGCGGTATATCGAGCCCTATGCGCAGAGCGCGAAAGGCGTCGAAACCCATATCAATGAACTGCATCAACTGCTCGCCGATGCGCCCGAAGACAGCAGCGACTTCACCGAACTCTCCAGCCTGATTGCACGCCGGATTTCGGAACTGGATCTGAGCCTGCAACTGCGCCGCAGCGGCAACGAAGACGCGTGGCGATTTGTCCTGTCCACCGATGTCGGGCTCAAGAACATGGAGGCGGTCCGCGCGACCGCCAACCGAATGATCGAGCGCACCGCACAACGCATCGACAACAGCAACGCCGAAATCATCCATTCGCTGACACTCTCGCGCATAGGCATTGCCGCCGTGGCCGCCATCGGTTTGCTGGCCTTCTACATGTACCTGCGCAAGGCCGAGGCCCTGCAGCTGTCGCACGAACGCGAGAAGGAAGCGCAGGCCCACGAGCGGGACCAATTGGAAAAACTGGTGCGCGATCGCACCGCATCGCTCGGCAAACTGGCCACCCACCTGCAGCAGGTGCGCGAAGAAGAACGTGGGCATCTGGCGCGCGAGCTGCACGATGAGCTGGGCGCATTGCTCACGGCCGCCAAGCTCGACGTGGCGCGCCTCAAGCCCCATGTCGACCTCTCCGTACCGGAGATTTCCGACCGCCTCGGGCATTTGGTGGAAACGCTCAACAGTGTCATTTCGCTCAAGCGCCGCATCATCGAGGACCTGCGTCCGTCCTCGCTGTCGAACCTGGGCCTCACCGCATCGCTGGAGATTCTCACGCGCGAATTTGCCGAGCGCACGAAGATGAAAATCGAAGTGAGTCTGGAGTCGGTCCAACTGTCCGCCTCCTCGCAGCTCACCGTGTACCGGTTGATTCAGGAATCGCTCACCAACATCGGCAAATATGCCGAGGCGCAGCGCGTGCTGATCACGGTCCACAACTACCCCACGCATGTGACGGTGCAGGTGCGCGACGACGGCACCGGCTTCGACACGCACAGCATCTCGCCCACCGCACATGGCCTCGCCGGCATGAACCATCGCGTGGAGGCCGCGGGCGGGCGACTCACCGTGACATCGACCCCCGGAGAAGGCACGCTCGTGTCGGCAACGCTGCCGCACAGCAACGGCGAATAGCATTGTTGCTCACCGTTTCTCACCGGCGCTCAACGGCGCTCACAAGGTCTACTCCTACAAGCGCAATGGCCTGACACCGGCGCTCTGTGTATTTCCACTGAAATAAAGTGAAGTCATCAGCCGCACGGGATAACTTTCCCCTGCGAGTTCCATGAATTACACGGAGATCAATATGCTTCATTACGCAGTGGTATTTTTTGTGATTGCGCTGGTTGCAGCACTGTTCGGCTTTGGGGGTATTGCAGCAGGCGCGGCCGGTATTGCAAAGATACTGTTCTTCGTTTTCATCGTGATTGCCGTGATTACCTTCATCATGGGATTGATAAATCGTCGATGACAATGAAGGGGGAGAATGGAGCCGGGCTCCATCTCCGAGCTGCCGCTGAAATGGCGAGCTTCGAGGAGCACGCTGTTCCAGGACCACAACGAAAGGAAATTCAATGAGCGATTTGCAAAAAGCTGCCGACAACGTTGCCGATGCGGCCAAGGACACCGCAGAGAATGTGCTGGATTCGGCCAAGAGCGCCGCACAAACCACCCGCCGCGCAGCCAACAAGGCGCTGGACAGCGCCGAGGACAAGCTGGACGAGTGGGAAGACCAACTGAACACCAACTCCCGCATTGACGATCTGGCCGCTCGCGCGCAAGACCTGGCCAACCGCGGCATCAACTACGTGGCCGACACCAGCCAGCGCGCTCGCCGCCAGCTGAACACCGCCACCGATGCCACCTGCCAATATGTGCAGGAGCAGCCCGGCAAGTCGCTGGTCATTGCCGCAGCCGCAGGCGCTGCAGCCGCATTGCTGGTGATGCTGGCACGTGGCGGTCGCGACGACCGTCGATAAGCCCTCTTGATCTCTCGACAACTGCCCAGCAGTTGCCGAGAGATGGATTTCACCCCACTCAGCCACCTCGCGTGCTCCGCTCCACAGCACTCGTGCGGCTGTTTCACCCCAAGAACTGTGTTCAACAGTTCCTCAATTTCTCAACGGAGGCAATATGAAGTACGTACGCGCCCTTACTTTTGCGGCATTGGCAGGTGTGACCATCATTACAGCAACGGGTTGCTCTGTAGCCCGCGACCAACAATCGGTTGGCTCTTATGTGGATGACTCGGGCATCACCGCCGCGATCAAGACGAAGATGGCTGAAGACAAAACGGTTGCAGCTACCTCGATCAGCGTCGAAACCCTGAACGGCACCGTTCAACTGTCGGGTTTTGCCAAGTCTCAAGCCGAGAAGGACCGTGCTGACGCCATTGCCCGAGGCTCCAAGGGTGTTCGCGACGTTCGCAACAGTATCGTGGTTCGCCCCTGAGGCGTAGCAGATCGATAACTGCCCACCCCCAAGACAACCACGATCTCCCAAGGATCGTGGTTTTTTGTTTTTTGAGTCTTTAAAAAGACACTCACAAGTCTTTTCCCCACGCCGGTAATTCTGCCGAAAGATCGGCAAAATGAGCTCACATGCGCTTATTCCACTGTGGCCACTGCGGCTCGCTCGTCTTCTTCGAAAGCTCTCAATGTGTGCACTGCGGCAGCACGCTGGCGTTCGTGCGCGAGCATGTCGACATTCTGGCGCTGCAGCCCACGGACGACGGCACCGGCCTGTGGGAGCGCAAGCTGCCGCGTCCGGGTCTGGGTGTCGTTGAAGAGAACACCTCCAACTCCGGCGTCAGCGAGGCCGAAGAGCCCTATCTGCGCTATCAGATGTGCGCCAATCGCACCAACTACCAGGCCTGCAATTTCGCGCTGATCAACCTGCCCGGCATGCCCCACAACGCGCTGTGCGCCGCGTGCCTGCATACCCGCGTGCTGCCCGATCTGTCGGACCCGATCAACCTGCGCCGCTGGTCGCAGATCGAGTCGGCCAAGCGCCGCCTGTACTACATCGACATTCGCCTGGGCATCGATCGCCTGCCCGGCGAGTCCGGACCGATATTCGAATTCCTCGCCGACCTGCCCGGCTCCATGCCGGTGATGACGGGCCATTCCTTTGGCGTCATCACGCTGAACATTGCCGAGGCCGATGACGACGAGCGCGTGCGCCGGCGCATCGCCTTTCACGAGCCCTACCGCACCCTGCTGGGTCACCTGCGGCACGAGATTGGTCACTACTTCTGGGATGTGCTGATCGCCCGCGGCAACCAACTCGATGCGTTCCGCGAACTGTTTGGCGATGAACGCCTCGACTATGGACAGGCGCTGCAGGACTACTACGCGCGCACACCCATCCCCAACTCAGAGTGGCAGGACAGCCACGTCAGCGCCTACGCCACCGCCCATCCGTGGGAGGACTGGGCGGAGACCTGGGCGCATTACCTGCATCTGGTCGATCTGCTGGAGACCGCCAAAAGCTTCGACACGCAGATCAGCGTGCCCAGCCCTCTGGGCGACCAGCACTACACGATGATCGATCCGTTCATCATGCCGCCGCCCCCGTTCGAGAGCATGCTTTCGGCGCTGGTGCCGACCACGCTGCTGCTCAACAGCCTCACGCGCAGCCTCGGGC
>CALMCS010001037.1 GCA_937862875.1 uncultured Comamonadaceae bacterium | reverse complement strand
CTTCCATGACCTGTTTGCGCGAGAAGAATCCCTCCGCGAGCAGGGCCGTGAAGTGTTCGAAGGCACCTGTCAGCGCCAGGTTGAACTCCTGGGAAAAACGCGTGAGCCAGAAGTTGTTGCGCTTCTTTTGCATGGCCAGCATCTCGTCGACCGGCATGCCTTGGTCGCGCAGCAGTTGGTTGAAGTGGGTATGGGCGATGCCGTGCTGGCCTTCCTGGCGGGTGAAGTCTTTGACGTGCTTGGCCAGAATCGGGTCGCTGATTTGCTCACGGAAGGGCCGCACACTGGTGATGAAGTAGCGCTCGCCTTCGGGGAAATACAGCTGCATGCCATCCATCACGCGGGTCTTGTACGGGTCGTTGGCGTACCAGTAGCGGGGGATGCTGGCGTCCAGCCCGAAGTCGATGTTTTCCCGTGGGATGATCCGGTCTGGATCGCTGATTCGATTGTTCATCGGGCTGCCTCGTTGTTGTCTGTGCCTGGCCGGGCGGACTCGGCGGTGGGGCGGCGCACCAGGTCGTATTGCCGGGGGTCGAGCATGCTTTTGAGCATTCGGTAGAGCATGCGGTTGCGTCGCTCCAGCGACAGCGCCCAAGACGCCAGCCACAGCTGTGTGGACTGGTGGCCGAGGACGATGCGCTGCTTGCCGCTGCGGATGCACTGAATGACTTCGCGGGCGACGTCGGCAGGATCGGTCTTCAGGTATTTGCGGGTAAATTCCTCGCCGTTGGGGGTGCCCTTGGCGATGTTGGTGTTGATGCCGCCTGGATGCACCAGGTGTACCGAGATCGGGCTTTCCTCCAGTTCCACCATCAGTGATTCGCTAAAACCGCGCACGGCAAATTTGGCGGCGCAGTAGTCCGACGAGTTGGGCGTGCCGACTAGGCCAAACACGCTGGAGACGTTGACGATAGCGCCTTCGCCATTGGCCAGCAGCTGTGGCAGGAACGCGCGGGTGCCGTAGACCACGCCGAAGAAATTGATCTGCAAGGTGCGCTCGTAATCGTTGTCGGTCATGGCCCAGACGGGCTGACCACCGCCGCCGATGCCGGCGTTATTGATGATCACGTGGGCATTGCCCAGCTCGTGCTGAACGGCGGCAGCGAAGGCATTCATCGCCTCACGGTTGCCGACGTCGAAGGCCTGACTGAAGACGGCCGGGGAGGCGGATGACTCCAGCAACTGCACGGTTTCCGCCAGGCCGACGGGGTCATAGTCGTTGAGGGCGAGGCGCGCGCCCAGACGGGCAAACTCCAGGGCATAGGCGCGGCCCATGCCGGAGCCTGCGCCGGTGATGACGATGATTTTGTTGGCGAAGTTTTTCATTGTTGTTGTCCTGGCCAATAAGGTTGTCTGCACTGTTCGCTTGTCAGGCGGTCGCCGGTTGGCGTGTTCCGTCCGACACCGGCGTGATCCGGGTTCCAGCCGCGGCGAATTTCAGGTTCGGGTCGAGTACCGGCCCCTGGCGCAGCACCTTGGCGTCTTCCAGGTAGTTCATCGACATCAGCCAGGGCGCGCCCAGGCCTTGTCGCGGCAGCATCGGCAGGGCGCGCTGCACGTAGCCGGCGCCGAAGTCGAGCAGGGGGCGAGTGGGCATGTCGCTGCTGGGCAGTTGTGGGTAGCAGTAGGCATGGCCGTGCTGGTCCAGGTGCGCCACCAGCCGACAGAAGTGCTCGCACAGCAGGCCGACTTTGAGGGTCCAGGACGAGTTGGTGTAGCCGACCGCGAAGGCAAAGTTGGGCAGGCCGTCGAGCATCATGCCTTTGAAGGCCACCTTGCGAGAGACGTCCACGGCTTCGCCATCAATGGTCATGGTCATGCCGCCGAACAGCTGCAGGTTGAGTCCGGTGGCGGTGACGATGATGTCGGCCTCCAGCTCGCGTCCAGACTTCAAGGCCACGCCGCGCGGGGTGAAGGTGCGGATATGGTCGGTGACGATCGAGGCGCTGCCATCGGCCAGACGCTTGAACAGGTCGCCATCCGGCACCGCACAGAGGCGCTGCTCCCAGGGGTTGTAAGGCGGGTTGAAGTGCTCGTCCACCGGGTAGTCTTTGGGCAGGCTGCGCTTATTGAAGAAGCGGATCAGGCGCCGGGCAAAGCGTGGGTACTTCTGGCACAGCAGCCAGATGCCACGGGCGATGAGGATGTTCTTGCGCCGCGTCAGCGCGTAGGCGCGCTCGCTGGGCAGCCACTTGCGCAGCAGTTTGGCGATGGGGTCTTCCAGAGGCACGTCCAACACATAGCTGGGGGTGCGCTGCAGCATGGTCACGTGGGCGGCTTTGTCGGTCATGGCCGGCACCAGGGTCACGGCGGTGGCGCCGCTGCCAATCACCAGTACGCGCTTGCCGCTGTAGTCGAGATTCTCGGGCCACTTTTGCGGGTGGATCAGCTGGCCGGTGTACTGCTCCACGCCCTCGAAGTGCGGGGTGAAGCCTTCGTCGTAGCGGTAATAGCCGGCCGCCGAGAACAGCCAGGTGCAGGTCATGCGCTGCTGTTCGCCGCTGTCCAGGCGCTCGATGTCCAGGGTCCAGCGCGCGGTCTCGCTGCACCAGTCGGCACGCTTCACTTTGTGCTGGTAGCGGATGTGTTGGTCGATGCCATTTTCGCTGGCCGTTTCGCGCAGGTAATCGAGGATCAAATCCGCGTCGGCAATCGCCTTGGGGCTGAGCCACGGCTTGAATTCGTAGCCGAAGGTGTAGAGGTCCGAGTCGGAGCGGATGCCGGGGTAGCGGAACAAATCCCAGGTCCCGCCGCTGGCCTCGCGCGCCTCCAGAATGGCATAGCGCTTACCCGGCAGATCGCGCTGCAGGTAGTAGGCAGCACCGATGCCAGACAGGCCGGCACCGATGATCAGGACATCGACATGCTCGATGGGCGGTTGCTGATGGACGCTCAAAGATGGCTCCCCGAAGTGGATGGTTAAGTAGTGACAGAGTGTTTTTGACAAGGCCTATGGGCGGCAAGGTATAAAGTGCACCGACAGTTGTCTTGAATGGTGCATTTCGTATCAATCATGGGGCTGCTGCTGTTTTTCCCGTGCGCGGAGACCTTGCCATGCAGTTGAGCTTCCCCAGCCCGCCTTCGGGCCAGTGGCCCACCCCCACGCCGCGGGTGCGCGAGCTGCTGCGCCAAGGCGCTGAGCATGTGCTCAATGCCCCGGCTGACTGGCTGGAGGCAATCGACCTGGCAGGCCTGTCGCTCAAAAGCATGATCATCCTGGCGGACGATCCCGTGCTGATGTCCGCCTCGCGGCGGGCGGCGCGCTTCAGCGTGATTCACTGGGCGCGGGCGAATATCGAAAACCCCGGCGAACCGGTGCCGCCTTACCTGCCAGCCGACGAGCTTAGCGTGGCGCGGGAACTGCTGCGGCGTGGCAAAACCGAGCTGCTATTCAATGCCTCGCGGGCGGCGCAAGGCACGGCCTGGCAGCAGTGGATGACAATCGCCTTCGAGCTCACCGCAGATCCGCAGGAGCTGCGCAGTTTGCTGGCGCTGTCGGCGCGCTCGATTGGCGACTACATCGACGGCAGCATGGAAATTCTCGCCGAGTTTCTGCGCAGCGAGCGTGAAGCCCGCCTGCGCGACTCTCATGTTGAGCGGCGCGAGCTGGTCACCAGGATTGTCGAGGGCGGCGAGGTCAACGTGCATCAGGCCAGCCGCCAGCTCGGCTACACCCTGGAGCAGGCCCACCATGCCGCGGTGATTTGGAGCGAGGAGGCCGACACCCAACTGGCCACCCTGGAAAGTGCTGCCGCTGCGCTGATGCGTTGCACCGGCAGCCGTCAGTCACTGACCGTGCTCGCCAACACGGCCACCTTATGGGTGTGGATTGCAGCGGAGCAGCCGGTTGATCTGGCGGCGTTGCAAGCCTCGATCAAAAACCTGCCCGGTGTGCGCCTGGCCATTGGCAGCGCAGGGCAGGGCATCGAAGGTTTCCGCCGTGCCCATTTGGATGCACTGACCACCCAACGGGTGCTCGGCCGCCTGCAATCGCGCACGCGGGTCGTCAGCTTCGACCGCATCCGCCTGGTTTCACTGATGACCCGCGACCCCAAGGCCAATCAGCGCTTCGTGGCTCATACCCTCGGGCAACTCACCAGCGCGTCCCCACAACTGCGCCGCACCCTGCTGACCTTTCTCGCCTGTGGCAGCAACGCCACCCTCGCCGCCCAACGCCTGCACACCCACCGCAACACCCTGCTGCGCCGCCTCGCGCGGGCGGAGGA
>CALMCS010001036.1 GCA_937862875.1 uncultured Comamonadaceae bacterium | reverse complement strand
TTGGTGACCGCTTCGGACAAGTCCTGCAAGGTGCCGCGTGTGGTTTCGCTGGCGTGGCGCAGCGCCATGCCCAGGCCCACCGCCCATACCAGCACGCCGATGTAGTTGGCCTCGGAAATCGCCTTGACTGGGTTGCTCACCGCGTTCATCAGCAGCGACAACAGCACCTCGGAGATGGAGCCGGGGGCGCTCATCGTCTGCGTGGGCGCGTTCAGCACCAGCTGGCTTGGGAACAGGAAGCTCGCCACGACAGCCACCGCCGCAGCCGCGAAGGTACCGAAGAGGTAGAGCGCCAGAATCGGCTTGATCTGCGTGGCTTCACCCACCTTGTGGTTGCTGATGGCCGAGATGACCAGCACAAACACCAGCACCGGGGCGACGGCCTTCAGCGCCGCGATGAACAGCGTTCCCAGAATCGACAGCTTGGAAGCCCAGCTCGGAAACAGCAGGGCAATCGCAATGCCGAGAACAAGCGCGGTCGCAATTTGAGCGACCAGACTGGTGCGTTTGAACCAGTTCACAACGGGAGAAAACATCATGGGGTGTGCATCAATGCCCGCAGAAAAACCAACTCACGCTGCTTGGGGCGGTATCAACGAGAGAGGGAGCAGCACATGGCGCAAGGCCGCGTGACCGCAGGAAAACGGGGATTGTAGGACGCGACCCAATCTCGGGGCCGCCGTGGGTGCGCTATGGTTTTTGACTTGGATCAGACACGGTCGAGGCGTGGAGTGCTCTGGCCTCGAGGTGTTCGAGGTAGGAGCCGAACAGGTCGCTCGACTTCTGGCGGAACATGCGAATGCGGCCGGTGTGGCTCAAAACCAGCAGCCCCACGGCATGTGCGAACAGGGCGGTCACCTCGGCGAGTGCCTGCGCTTCGCTCATGCCCAACTCGCGCAGAGCGCCGTCCAGCGGCAGCAGCGCGCCGCGCAGGCTGGCGTTGAGTTGTTCGTTGAGCTCGGGCGTCAGGCCCCGCGGCTGCATGCCCTGGAACAGGTAGAAGCCCAAATCGAGATCGCGCGGATTCTCGGCGTAGAACTGGAACAGGGCGTTCGCACCATTCGCCAGACGCCGGGCCGAGGTGATCCGGGTGGACTTGGTGGCCTCCAGCATGGCGTCGGTCAGGCGCTCCATGGATTCGCTCAGGAGCGCCGCGTAGACCTCTTCCTTGCTGGCGAAGTAGCTGTAGATGGCACCGGGTGTATAGCCCGCGCGCTGGGCGATCTCGCGCACGCTGGTGCCTTCGAGGCCCAGCTCCAGAAACACGGCGCGAGCGGCGTCCAGAACATGTTGGCGGCGCGCGTCCGACAGGATTTTTTGACGCGCCGGTCGCATCGGCAAGGCGGTTGGTGCAGCGGTAGCAAGAGGTTTTCCCATGCTGAATTATAGGGATTGATCAATTTATTAAACAGTGTTTAAATATTAAACGGTGTTCAGCAAATTCAAATAATCACGACCCACGATGCCGGAGACAACCATGGACAGCAAGACCGCAGCCCCCACCCGAGCCCGCCTGATGTCAGGCGAGGAATACCGCGAATCGCTTCGGCGACTGAGCCCGGTGGTCTACATCGATGGCCGCAAGGTCGAGAGCGTGGTCGATGAGCCGCTCTTGCGTCCCGGTGTGAACGCGCTGTCCTTCAGCTACGACTTCGCGCTGCGCCCGGAGGTGGCACCGTTGGCGCTCGCCACCCAGACCCATCGCAACCGCGTCGTCAACCGCATGCTGCATCTGAACGAGTCGTCCGGCGACCTGTTGAACAAGCTCGAAGTGGTGCGCGTGCTGTGCCAGGAAACCGGTTGCGCCCAGCGCTATCTGGGCCACGACGCGCTCAACGGACTCGGCCAGGCGGTGGCGGCCATCGACGATGCGCGCGGCAGCACCGAGCATCGCGGCCGCTTCGAAGCCTATCTGGCCCATGTGCAGGACAACGACCTGGCGATTGGCGTGGCGATGACCGACGCCAAGGGCGACCGCAGCAAGAAGCCGCACCAGCAAGCGGTGACCGACGCCTACGTGCACGTGGTCAGCCGCGACGCCAAGGGCATTGTGATCAGCGGTGCCAAGGCGATCGTGACGGCCGCGCCGTACATGCACGAGCTGCTCGTCATGCCAAGCCGCAACATGGGCAAGGACGATGCCGATTTCGCGGTGTGCTGTGCGGTGCCGGTGGATGCCAAGGGCGTGACGATGGTCTCGCGTCCGGCGGGCCGTCCCGGCGACAAGGTGGAGCATGGCGCGGCGCTGTTCTCGCGCAAGTACGGTCAAGCCACCGCCGTGGTGCTGTTCGACAAGGTCTTCGTGCCGTGGGAGCGCGTGTTCTACGAAAGCGAGTGGGAACTGAGCCACGTGCTCACCTACAGCTACGCCACGCACCACCGCCACAGCTGCATTGCGGCGCGTGCCGGGTTTGGTGATCTGCTGATCGGTGCCGGCGCGCTGATGTGCGAGGCCAACGGGCTCGATCCCGACAAGAAGAGCAATCTGCGCGAACCGATGGTGGAGCTGATCAAGATCGTCGAGGGCTTCTATGCCTGCGGCGTGGCGGCCAGCGTCTACGCGACGAAGGACAAGCACAGCGGCACCTTCATGCCCGAGGCGGTGTTCAGCAACATCGGCAAACTGCTGCTCGCCACGCAGATCTACGACATGCACCGTCTGGCCCACGAGGTCTCGGGCGGCCTGATTGTTGCGTTGCCCGGCCCGGACGAGGACCACAATCCCGCCACCGCGGCGACGCTCTCGGAGGTGCTGCGCGCCAATCCGGAGGTGCCGTACGACAAGCGCATCGAAGTGGCGCGCTTCATGGAAGACCTGACGGCGTCCTATCAGGCGGGTTGGTACTCGCTCATCAGCCTGCATGGCGGCGGCTCGCCCGCGGCGCTCAAGCAGGAGATCTGGCGCAACTATCCCGTGGGCAACAAGGTCGATCTGGTGGAGCGCCTGCTCGACCGGGGCGTGCTGGAGCACAACGGCGAGCGCTCGATCACCCGCAATCGTCAGCCAGGACGCTGCTGCGACACCGGTTGCACCACGCCCGGACAGGCGGTGATGGTGCCGCTGCCGGAGTCGCTGAAGGGCGCGAAGTAGTCACACAAACTAAGTAGAGGGTGGGTGGATGAGTGGGGAGTGGCCGGTCGGTTGGCCCGTTTTCAGCGGGCCAATCGCCGCCGCAGGATAATGGGGGGATGTCATCCCCCAAAGTTCTCTTCGGCTTTCACGCCGTCAGCGTGCGCATGAAGACTGCGCCGCAATCGATCATTGAAGTTTATTACGAGGTCACGCGCCGCGACGCGCGCATGCGCCAGTTTCTCGACCGTGCCAAGGAAGCCGGTGTTCGCCTGATCGAAGCCGACTCGCCGCGCATCGCCAAACTGGCCGGCAGCCACGGCCACCAGGGCGTTGCCGCCCGCGTGCAGGAAATGAAGATGGCCACGTCGCTGGACGATCTGTTGGATCAGGTCGAAGCCACGGGCGTCGCCAATCCGCTGATTCTGGTGCTCGACGGCGTGACCGATCCGCACAATCTGGGCGCTTGCCTGCGCGTGGCCGACGGTGCCGGCGTGCACGCCGTGATCGCTCCCAAGGACCATGCGGCCGGCATCAACGCCACGGTCGCCAAGGTCGCCAGCGGCGCGGCGGAAACCGTTCCGTACTTCATGGTGACCAATCTGGCCCGCACGCTCAATGAACTCAAAGAGCGCAACATCTGGTGCATCGGCACCAGCGGCGACGCCGACAAGACCATCTACGACGTCGACCTGAAAGGCCCCGTGGCCCTGGTCCTCGGCGCGGAAGGCGACGGCATGCGCCAGCTGACACGCAAGACCTGCGATCAACTGGTGTCCATTCCCATGATGGGCGCGGTCGAGAGCTTGAACGTCTCCGTGGCCAGCGGCGTCTGCCTGTACGAAGCCGTACGCCAGCGCGGCCTGACCGACTGAAGCGTGGGCCCCCGGCGGGCCCTGATTCCTTGCCTGTGAAATGATCACTCCATGACCAACGAAGAACTAGCAGGGCAGACTGAGCAGGAACAGTCTCTGGCCGTCGCCGCCGAGTGGGTGGCGGCGGCCAAAAAGATCGTGGTGTTGACCGGAGCAGGCATCAGTGCCGAATCCGGCATCCCCACGTTTCGAGATGCGCAAACCGGCTTCTGGGCGCAATACAAGCCCGAAGACATGGCCTCAGAAAAAGGCTACCGCACCAATCCGGCAATGGTCTGGCGCTGGTACGAATACCGGCGCGAACTGGTGGCCAAGGTGGATCCCAACGCCGGGCATCTGGCACTGGCCGAGTTTGAAAAGCGCCACCCAGGTGCCATCACGCTCGCCACACAAAACGTGGACGGACTTCACCAGCGCGCGGGCAGCAGCGACGTGCTGTGCTTGCACGGCGATCTGAACACTCAAAAATGGCTGGATACGCCACGCGATTGCTGCTATATCGAGCATGCGCAAGCGGGCGATCCTCCCAGCTGCGATGTCTGCGGCAATATGCTCAGACCGGCGGTGGTGTGGTTTGGCGAAGCCCTGCCTTACAAAGTCTTCGGCCGCGCGCAGGATGCCGCTTCCGAGTGCGATCTGATGCTGGTGGTGGGAACGGCCGGCGCGGTGTATCCCGCAGCGGGACTCGCCAATGTGGCGAAGCGCTGCGGTGCGAAGGTGGTGATCGTGAACCCGGCACCGAGTGGGCTGGACGATGTTGCTGACCTGAAAATCAGAGGAACCGCCGCGGCAGTGTTGCCGCGCATTCTGGCGAGCTGATGGATTGGTTTGTTGGTTTGGCAACCTGTTTGTCCAGCCAGATACATGGCTTAAGGGCTTAAGCGGTCAAGGGATCAAGCCGACTTCGGCGTGAAGGCCAACGAAAGCCCGTTCATGCAGTAGCGCAGTCCCGTTGGTGGCGGTCCATCATCAAAGATGTGACCCAGGTGTCCGCCGCAGCGTCGACAGTGGGCCTCGGTACGCGCCATGCCAAAGCTCTTGTCCGTGCGGGTCGCGACCGCGTTGTCCAGCGGTTTCCAGAAACTGGGCCAGCCGGTGCCGCTGTCGAACTTGGTGGTCGATGCGAACAATGGCAGCGCGCAACCGGCGCAGGAGAAGGTCCCCATGCGATGTTCCGCATTGAGCGGACTGCTGCCCGGGCGCTCCGTATCTTCTTGGCGCAGCACGGCATATTGTTGAGGGCTGAGCCGCGCTCTCCACTGCGCGTCGGTATGGGTGACCTCGAAGGACTCGGGGGCTGCAGTGGCGCGGCGGGGGAACAGGCCGGCGCAGAGCGCGGTGGCGGAGGCTGCTGTGCCGATGATCAGGTGGCGTCGGGTCGTCATGATGGTGGCTTTCTGGATGGGATGCCAGTCAGCTTACGGAGACGCGATCGCCAAGTCCTCACCAATTGTTCAAGGATTTGTGATAACTCCAGGGAGGCTTGCAAACCTCTCGCCGTTTACCGTGTCCCGTGTCCCGTGTCCCGTATATCGTTTACCGTTCTCCGGGAACCTGGTGGGATTGGCTGGTGGGAAGCGTTGCCGTTCTTTTCTTTATATGACACCCAACGCGCCCAGCACGGCACCGATCGACAGCAGCCAGAGCAGGTGCAGCCTGGTGCGCCAGACGATCAGCGCCGTCACTGCGGCCACGCACCACAGCGGCCAGGCCTGCAGAATGCTGCCGTTCGATCCGGCCAGCACCCAGCCGGTCGAACAGATCAAACCCACCACCAGCGGCGCCATGCCCTGACGGAAGGCGCGCAAGCCGCGGCGCTCGCGGTGGCGCTGCGCCCAGCGAATCGCCACCCAGGTGAGGGTACTGCTTGGCAGCAGCACGCCCAGCAGGCACACGAACAGACCCAGCAATCCCAGCATCCAGCCGCCCGGCGCATTGCCCGCGGCGTTCATGCCGATGTTCCAGCCAAACAGGGCCACAAACAGCACATTCGGGCCGGGCGCGGATTGCGCGATGGCGATCGAGTTGTTGAACTGCAGGTCGGTGAGCCAGCCCTGATCGACCACCAGATGCCGGTGCATGTCCGGCGCGGTGGCAATCGCCCCGCCGACCGACATCAGCGACAGGGTGAGGTAGTAGACGAACAGGTGGACCCAGTCCGCGGTGCTCATGCTGATCTGGGCCATCATGGTTGCTGCTCCCGCTGCTTTTTCTCGGCCAGGGCGGCAGAGGCGTTCAGCCCGAGCTTGAACCAGGTCATCACACAGGCGAAACCGCCAATCACCAGCAGCACCCAGACGAGCGGCAGACGCAGCAGGGCCATGGCGATGAAGGTGACCACGGCCAATCCGATCGCCATGGGCGCGCCCAGCACATGCTTGGGTAGGATGCTGGCCAATCGCAGGCCCGCGCCCATTACCAGCCCGGCGGCCACCGCGCCCATGCCGCGCAGCGCACCGGCGACCTGGGGAATGGCGGAGTAGTGTTGGTACAGCAAGGCCAGCCCGAGCACCAGAAAAGTGGGGATCGTCAGCATGCCCAGCACGGCGGTGATCGCGCCGCGCAGGCCGAAGTAGCGGTCGCCAATCATGATGGAGAGGTTGACCACGTTGGGGCCGGGAAGAATCTGCGCGACCGCCCAGTCTTCGATGAATTCTTCGTTGGTCAGCCATTGGCGTCGGCTGACCAGCTCGCGCTGCACGACGGCCAGCACGCCGCCAAACCCCTGCAGGGCAAGCCAGGTGAACGCCCAAAAAAGTGCCCGCAGATTGGCGGGGCGAAACGGTGCCGTGGCAGGCGCGGGGGAGGGCGTAATGGAGGCGGTCATCTTGTTGTCATTCTGGTGACCGGATGGTAAGCCCTTGCGCACACCTTTGCGCTCAAGCAGGCCATCGCCGAACGAGATGCGGGCATCAGGCTCCGAGATGGACTGGATTGACGCAGGCACTTTTTGCGCCATAGGATTGACGGGTTGTCGATTTTGAAAAATTCTGGATTCAGGACCGCTGTATGAAACTCGTCAGATATGGTGCGCGCGGCTCGGAGCGCGCAGGTGTGGTGGACGCCAAGGGACAGGTACGTGATTTGTCGATGCTGGTGCCCGACGTGGGGCCGGCCCAGTTGTCGCCGCGCACCCTGGCCGCGCTGGCGGCCATCGACATCGAGCGACTGCCGTTGGTCGAAGCGGGCGCGCGCCTGGGCTGCCCGATCGCGAACGTCGGCAAGATCGTCTGCGTGGGGCTGAACTACCGCGACCACGCCGAGGAAGCCGGCATGGCGGTGCCCAAGGAGCCGGTGCTGTTCATGAAGGCCATCACGTCGCTGAGTGGGCCCAACGACGATGTGCAGATTCCGCCGCTGTCCGAGAAGACGGATTGGGAAGTGGAGCTGGGCATCGTGATCGGCACACGCCTCAAGCATGTGAAGCGCGAAGACGCGATCCAGCATGTGGCCGGTTATGTATTGGCCAACGACGTGTCCGAACGCGCCTACCAGACCGAGCGCGGCGGCCAGTGGGACAAGGGCAAGAGCTACGACACGTTTGCGCCCATCGGCCCCTGGCTGGTGACGGCGGACGAGGTCGGCGACCCCCATGCGCTGGGGCTGTGGCTCGAGGTCAATGGCGAGCGCATGCAGGACGGCAACACGAAGAATTTCATCTTCGACGTGCCCACCATGCTCTCCTACATCAGCGAGTTCATGACGCTCGAGCCGGGCGATCTGGTGCTCACCGGAACGCCTGCCGGCGTCGGTCTGGGGCAAAAGCCCGCGCCGAAATTCCTGCGCGTGGGCGACGAGATGCGGCTCGGAATCACGGGGCTGGGCGAGCAGCATCTGAAATGTGCGCACAACTGAAACCCGTGTGCGCGGCGAGTGGGTTTAGCACCCGACGCCCATGAGGGCAAGGCAGGAGAGCGATAGGCGCGATGCCGAATTCCGTTAGCCTAGCGGCCGGTTTTCGGCAAGGCGTCGTGCACGACGCTCCCGTTCTCCTCTTTCGTTCTCTCTCTACTCACTGGTTCGTCTATTTCTATGTATGCACTCGCCTTGCTTGGCTGCGCGATCGTGGCCGAGGTCCTCGCCACCACCGCGCTCAAGTCCTCCAATGGATTCGAACGTTTGGTTCCCAGCGTGCTTGCGGTGCTGGGCTACTGTGTGTCGTTCTACCTGTTGGCTCAGGTGATGAAGTCCATTCCGACCGGCGTGGTGTATGCGCTCTGGTCGGGTGTGGGGATTGTGCTGATCTCGCTGGTGGCCTGGTTGTTTCAGGGCCAGAAACTGGATTGGGCCGCGATCGGCGGCATGTCGCTGATCGTGGTCGGTGTGATCGTGATCCAGCTGTTTTCCAAGACCTCGGGGCACTGAGCGCCGTTGCGGACAGAGGGGCGATCTGCAGATCGGATCGCCTCATTGCTTCGCGAGCTTGTTGCCCCAGTCCGCCTTCTTGGCTTCTTCGGCAATCGGCCGAAGATCCTATTTCTATTTATTGGGCAGTTTCCTGTTCGCGCGCGGTCGCCAGACGCAGGTTGATCCGCTTGGCGGCCACGCGCGCGACGCATTCCAGCTTGTGCAGGTCTTTCTCGGTGAGCGTGGGATCTGCGGCTTGGCTGAAACAGCACAGCGTGCCGTAGACGCTGCCGTCGGCCAACACGATGGGCGTGCTCAGGTGCGCACCCACCGGAAACGGCGTGTCGGGCAGGCCCGCGCTTTTCTTGAATTGGGCGGCGTCGTGTACGAGACGGGGCAGGCGGCCATCGAGCACGCATTGGCAGAAGGACTCCTCCAGTCCGGAGCCGCCGCCGGTGGCGATGAGGTCGCAGCCGGGCTTGGTGTCGACATGTTTGAACATGCGTTTGCCGTCGCGGATCTCCGAGAAGAAGATCACGTCCATGTTCAGGTGCTTGCGCAGATCCTGAAGGACGTTGCGCACGTTGTCGTCAATCAGTTGGTCGCTGTAGTCCGCGGTGGCGATGATCAGATCGCTCACGCTGACTTCCAGTGCATCCGGTGCGTAGTCCCAAATGTGCATGGCCAATTCAAACCCCTTGTTGCCCGTCGCTTGCAACTGTGAAAATTTGTCAATTTTAGCGACTGAACGTGGCGTAGGCATGAAATGCATATCGCCATCGCGGCTATTGCGATTGTTGCGGCTACCAGCGCTCGCGGCTTGATCAGCGTTCGTGCTCTGGCTGCGCTAAAGTACAGCGAAGTCAGTTCCTGCTCTTCACCACTCACAACAAGGCCAAGCCCACCATGGACCGCGAAGTTCTTCTGCCCATCGTGCTGGTGATCTCGTTCCTGGGGACGGTGGCGTGCTGGGTTCGGATCTGGCGCACCAAGGACCATTTGGGTTTCAAAATCTACGGCGTCTTGATCGCCTTGGTGCCGGTCATCGGGCCACTTCTCTATTTGTTCACCTGCATGCCGCCGCGTGCGCCCAAGGACATGCAAGAGCACAACCGGCGCTGGCGCGGTTGGTGACCCCAGAGATTGCGCTTCAAATGGCCGCCAGCGCCACGTCGCCTGCCAGGCGGGCGCTGATCGTCTCGCGCACGCTGTCGGGCGCAGACTGACGCAGCAGGGCAGGCCAATCTGCCTTGGCTTGGCCGACCAGGTCTTTCAGCAGGGCAATGTGCCGCGAAGGGCGCAGCAGGCCCGCAGATTTGATCATCGCCTCCACACCATCCCAGTCGAGCGCACGCATCGCCACATCGATCGCCTTGTTCACCGCATATTGCTGGGTCGGCGTGTTGTCGAAAAATGAGGTGACGCACACGCAGTCGTAGACCGGCGCGAGCTGCGGATTGCGGCCGTCCGGATAGAGCAGGGCCCAGTTCTTGAGATGCGCGTCGGTGTTGCCCATCAGAATGGCGGCCACGGTGCGCGCGAGAAACTCCCGCGTGTCGTGCACGGGTTGCGGGCTCAATCGATCGAGCACGCGCAGCATGGTCGGCCAGTCCTGCTGCAGGCCCTTGCCGTATTTGTGGCGCGGCGCGTAGCCGAGGGCCTGATTGAACTCTTCCATGTGGATGCGCGAACCGTCGGGCAGATGGTCGAAGCGCTGCACGGCGAGGATTTCGTCGAACGG
>CALMCS010001035.1 GCA_937862875.1 uncultured Comamonadaceae bacterium | reverse complement strand
CCGCGCCACATCGACCTGCGGCCCTTTGTGCTGTCGGGCAAGGACGTACAGATGGCGGCGGGCGGACTCACGCGCGTGGCGCTCAAGGATGGATCGCTGGTGGTGAATTCGTCGCAAGGCGGTGGCACCAAGGACACCTGGGTGCTGAACGCGGACGACAGCAGTCCTGCGGGCTCCACTCAAAAGCAGTCGCAGAGCCAGTCACAGGGCCAGTCACAAGGACAGTCGCAAAGCCAATCCCAAGGCCAATCTCAAAGTCAATGGAAGGGAGCCTGACATGCTCAGCAGAACCGCAGACCATTTGTTCTGGATGTCGCGCTACACCGAACGGGCCGAGAGCATTGCGCGCATGCTCAACGTCAACTACGAAACCTCGCTGCTGCCGCAATCGGCCAGCATGGCGCAGGAGGGCTGGACCGGCTTGCTGTCCATCAGCGAGCTGATTCCGGCCTACACCAAGAAATACGGCGAGATCACGCAGGAAAACGTGCTGACCTTCATGGTGCACGACGAGACCAATCCGTCGTCGATCGTGACCTGCCTGCGTGCGGCGCGGGAAAACGCGCGGGCCGTGCGCGGAGCGCTCACCACCGAGGTCTGGGAAGCGCAGAACCACACCTGGCTGGCGCTGAACAAGATGCTGCGCGAGGGCGCGTACGAGCGCGATCCGGGGCAGTTCTTCGAATGGGTGAAATACCGCTCGCACCTCTCGCGCGGCGTGACGCTCGGCACCATGCTGCACGATGAGGCCTATCGCTTCATGCGACTGGGTACATCGCTCGAGCGCTCGGACAATACCGCGCGCTTGCTGGACGTGAAGTTCCATGCGGTCGACAACGATTTTCACGGCAGCGTGCGCGATCCGAAGCGCGCCACGCCCGAGTTCGATTTCTACCACTGGAGCGCGATCCTGCGCAGCGTGTCGGCCTTCGAGATCTACCGCAAGGTGTACCGCGATGTGATCACGCCCGAGCGCGTCGCGGAGCTGCTCATGCTGCGCTCGGACATGCCGCGATCGCTGCACTCCAACATGAAGCAGGTGGTCGAAAACCTGGCCGCGGTGGAAAACGAGCAATCGCGTGAAACCCAGCGCAAGGCCGGCAGGTTGTTGGCGGATCTGCGCTACGGACGCATCGAGGAAATCCTCGCCACGGGACTGCATGCGTATCTCACGCAGTTTCTGGATCGGGTGAACGAGCTGGGTTCGCGCATCAGCCGCGATTTCCTGGTTCCTGCGCACCACTGATTCACCACCTCTTGGAACGGGTTATTTTTGCCCGTTCCAAGGAGTGAGACATTGTTTCAGCAAAGTTCTTGCTCCTGCCCTATATTGTGGTTTGCAACGCGTGCAACCTGGCGCGTCGGGTTCGTGCGCGCATCGGCGTCCTACCCTTTCGCAACCCAATTTCAGAAGACCAATCAGGAGTACAGGCATGAGTTATCCAAACACCCAACTTTTCATTGATGGCCAATGGCGCGACGCTGCTGGCGACAAATCGTTGGGCGTGTTCAATCCGTCCACCGGTGTCGAAATTGGCCGCGTGGCCCACGCGAGCAAGGCTGATCTGGATGCCGCGCTGGCTTCTGCGCAAAAGGGCTTTGAAGTCTGGCGCGATATCCCCGCGTTCGAGCGCGCCAAGACCATGCGCCGTGCCGCTGCGCTGATGCGCGAGCGTGCCAACGACATCGGCGTCATCCTCACGCAGGAGCAGGGCAAGCCGCTGGCCGAAGCGCGCGGCGAAGCCATGGCGGCGGCCGACATCATCGAGTGGTTCGCCGACGAAGGCATGCGCGTCTATGGCCGCATCGTTCCCTCGCGCAATCTGGCCGTTCGCCAATTGGTGGTGAAGGACCCTGTGGGCGTTGTGGCGGCCTTCACGCCGTGGAATTTCCCGATCAACCAGGTCGTGCGCAAGCTGGGTGCGGCGCTGGCTGCGGGTTGCGCGGTCATCGTCAAGGCTCCGGAAGAAACCCCGGCCAGCCCGGCAGCGCTGATCAAGGCCTTTGCCGATGCGGGCGTGCCCGCTGGCGCGATCAACCTGGTCTACGGTGACCCGGCAGAAATCTCGGGCTACCTGATCCCGCACCCGATCGTGCGCAAGGTGACCTTCACCGGCTCGACTCCGGTCGGCAAGCAGCTGGCCGGTCTGGCCGGTCTGCACATGAAGCGCGTGACGATGGAGCTGGGCGGTCACGCCCCGGTCATCGTCTGCGAAGACGCCGACATCGCGCTGGCCGTGAAATGCACCGCCGGTGCCAAGTTCCGCAACGCCGGTCAGGTCTGCATCTCGCCTACGCGTTTCCTGGTGCATGAAAGCGTGCGTGCCGATTTCGTGGCGGCGCTCACCAAGCACGCGCAAGGCCTCAAGGTCGGCGACGGCATGACCGAAGGTACGCAGATGGGCCCACTGGCCAATTCGCGCCGCGTGGCCGCGATGGCCGAGTTCATGGAAGACGCCGTGCAAAGCGGTGCCCAGGTGATGACCGGTGGCGAGCGCATTGGCTCGAGCGGCAACTTCTTCGCGCCGACGATCCTGAACGACGTGCCGCTGACCGCGCGCATCTTCAACGACGAGCCGTTCGGCCCCGTCGCTGCCGTGCGTGGCTTTACCGATCTGAACGAAGCCATCAGCGAAGCCAACCGCCTCGCCTTTGGTCTGGCAGGCTATGCGTTCACATCGTCGCTGAAGAATGCGCACCTGATGTCGCAGCGCGTGGAAGTGGGCATGCTGTGGGTGAACCAGCCCGCAACACCGTCTGCCGAGCTGCCTTTCGGCGGTATCAAGGATTCGGGCTACGGCTCGGAAGGTGGTCCGGAAGCGCTTGAGGCGTGCATGAACACCCGCGCGATCTCGATCACCAACGTGTAATACGTCGGTGTCTGCGCGCGACTGACGCGCGCAGAGGGCACACAAAAAAAGGACCTGCAAGAGATTGCAGGTCCTTTTTTCATGTCTTCTGCATCGCGATGCCGAACGGGCAGCGCGACGGTTGGGTTCAGACCATCAGTCCATCAGATCATCGAGGATCAGCCGGCGCAGGGTGGCCAGCGGCAGGTCGTCCAGGCGCGCAAACAGGTAGAGCACCAGAGTGGAGTCGAGCGGGTGCGGCACCATGATTTCGTGGTGTTCGGACATCGTCGTGATCATCTCGCGCAGCTGACCGCGCTGCGAGAGGATATCGAGCTCGGTCGCGACGCTTTCGGCAATCGAGTTGAGCGCGGCGTTCGATGGCGCGTTGTCCGTCTTGGCGGCGAAGTTGCGAGCGCGAATGTCGAGCCAACCACCCCAGGCCGTCGTGGCCAGGTCGTACATGAGGCGCTGGAGCATGTCGGTCAGCGCGGGGCCGGACAGGTCGCCGGTGCGTTCCGGGAGGGCGGGCGGCGCGGGGACTGCGGCGACGGGGGCTGGTGCCGGTGCGGGAACCGGAGCGGGTGCCGGTGCGGGGCTGGCTGTCGCGACTTTCTTTGCCGCGGCGGGTGCAGCGGCCTTCGGCGCGGGAGCGGGTGCCGGCGTGGGCGCTGCCTTGGGCTTTGCTGCGGGTGCGGGCGCGGCACTCACATCCAGATCCAGATCCACAGTGGCTTTGGGCTCCGGCTCTTCCGCCTGAATCATTTTGCGCAGTGGACGCACGAGGGCGGTGAGTTGTTCGTGAATCGCTTTCCAGGTAGGACCGCCCATGAGTACCGAACCTCTTGTTTCTGTGGACTTCAATCCCGCCTGTTCCACCATCTGGTGGAGCATTTCAGAGAGTGAAGAGTTGCCGCCGGGTGTCACAAACAAAACACGCGGTTTGCAACGCTGCACCGCGGGGTGGGCGAGCGCCCGGGCGACGAACTCGGTGTCGGTTCCCTGGCCGCTGCGGCGCATCAGGAAGACCATCAATTCGACTTTTTCCAGCAGGGGTTGCGACAGCGTGGATGACAGCAAGCCCTCGCTGATCCCGACGATGCGCACCGGGCCGGCCGAGTCGCCGACCACATCAGCGTAATCGAGCGGATAACTGTCGGCGTCCTTGCCGGTGTTGGAGACCTTGAGCGCGCAGGCCTGGGTTCCAAAGCGTTCCGACAGGTGGCTGAAGATCGGGTTGAACCAGAGCACCGAGTTGCTGAAGATCGCCACCTGCCGCACCGGCTGATGGGTGTGCGCGTGAGCGGCCTTGGTGGCCCGGTTGGGCGTGAGGAAGTAGCGAAACGGGTCGGCGGCGTCGCCAGCGTCATCGTCCAGAAACTTGCGGGTATCGGCCAGCCGCTGCGCCGCTTCTGCCCGGTGCTTGGCTCCGTGAGAGATGGCTACGTTCCATTGCTGGTACTGGCGCTCCAGGATGGGGCGTTCGAACAGGATGGTCGGCGACTCCTCAGTCCAGAACGCCGCAATGCGCGACACCAAACCTTGAACGGCCGCATCGTCCCCCTCAAGCAGGTGGAGAAAATAACCGTCGGATATCGCAAACAGACCTGTAAGCCCATTGCGCTGCGCAAAATCTTCGCACTCGGCCAGAAGACTGTCAGTGGGAAGAGTAACTTTGCCCTGATGCGCGGCCTTACCAAAATAGCAGACAACTTGCATGACTATCGAACGGTGTCCAACAAAAGTTTCGAAACTATTTAATACGTAACGTAAAGATACACCCAAAATCAGGGGTTGTTGACATTTGCAAACGTTAATTTTTCTCCACGGGTCGGGAAGGCTGACTGCACCAGTCACTCCAGCTTCCCGCATATAGCGCCGAGCGGCCCAAACCGGCGACTTCCATGGCAATCAAATTGGGCAGGGCACTGACGCCGCTGCCGCATTGATGCACCACGGTCTGTGGCGATCGACCTTGCAACAATGCATCGAATTCGCTGCGCAATTGCTCTGGCGATTTGAATTTGCCGTTGCTGTCGATATTGGTCGTGAACGGGCGATTCAAGGCCCCGGGAATATGTCCAGCCACCGGGTCGAGTGGTTCGACCTCGCCGCGATAACGGGCCGGGGCGCGAGCGTCGATGACGGTTTGATCGGCTTGATTCAGGTGCGCCAGCACATCGTCGGCATTGACCAGACGCACGAGCGGCGGATTCAATTCGAAATTGGATTGGAAGTGGCTGACCGCATCGCCTGATTCCACGTCATTGCCCTCGGCCTGCCAGGCCTGCAGGCCGCCGTCCAGCACGGCCACCGCGTCGTGGCCGGCCCACTTGAGCATCCACCACAGACGGCCACAGTAATTGGCGCCATTGCGGTCATATACGACGGCCTGCATATCGTTGGCAAAACCGATTTCGCTGAGCCAGGTGGAAAAGCGCTCCAGATTGGGGAGGGGGTGGCGGCCACCGGATGCGGGTTTATCCGCATCGTTGGCAAATAACATCTTGCCGTCTGCGCCGGGGCTGCCGTGTTTGGCGCTGAGATTTTTGTCCAGGTCCGCGAAAATCGCGCCGGGAATATGTACCTGATGGTAAAGATTCTCGCCCGTCGACGGATTGCTCAAATCAAATGTGCAATCGAACACCATGTAGGGTGTGCCCGCAGACATGAGGGCGCGCAACTCGGAGACTTGTATAAGTGTTTTGTATGTCATGTTCGCGTGACTGAATCGGGATGGAAAAGGCCATTGTCTTCAATGTCAACCGGGATTGGAAGTCACGGTCTATTGCCTATTCGGTCCCATTCTGACGCGAATTGATATTTTTTGTGAGTTTTTGAGTGGAATGAGCGCAGTGATTGGGCCTTGAGCCCCATATTCCGGGCACTCAAGGCGCAATCGAAGCTTTCGATTACCGGTCTTCGCTGGGTGCGTCCGGCGCATTGCGCGCCCGCAGCAGGGTGGCGGTGATGCCACTGCCAGCAATCAGCAACATGCCCAGCCAGCCGAGCATCGGGATGACGTCGCCGAAATACAGCATGCCGAATACGGCGCTGAAAATAATGCCCGAATACTGCAGATTGGCGACCACCAGCGTCTCGCGCGACGTCTTGGCCTGCGCGTAGGCCTTGGTCAGCGCGAGTTGCGCGATCGAGGCCAGGACGCCGATGGGAATCAGCCACAGCGTGTGCCAGCCGGCCCAGGGCGAATGCCCGGTCACCAGCGTCGCCAAACCGCCGGCAATGGCCGAGCCCGTGGCGAAATAGAAGACGGTGCGGGTTTCAGGCTCGCCCACACGCGACAGCGCCACGACCTGCATGTAGGCAAACGCGGCGGCCATGCCCGACATCAGCCCCAGCATGCCGGCGAAGGCCTGACTGGGATTGAAGTTGGGGCGCAGCAACATCACCACACCCGCAAAGCCGACGATGATGGTCGCCACGATCGCCCCCTGCAGCGGCGGCCGCGGAGTCGCCGCAGAGGGGCGCCAGGTCCACAGCGCTGCGCCGACCAGAAACACGGCAATCCAGATGCTGCTCATGTAGTTCAGCGTCATGGCGGTGGCCAGCGGCAGATTCGAGATCGCGTAGAACCAGGCACCGAGCGAAGTCACGCCGATCAGGCTGCGCCACGCGTGCATTCCGGGGTATTTGGTGGTGAGCGAAACGCCTTGCCGACGCGCCCACAGAAACATCAGCAGCATGCCGATGAGGCCACGATAGAAGACCATCTCGCCGGGACTGAAATAGGGCGCAGCCGCCTTGATACACACACCCATGCTGGCAAACAGAAACGCCGCCCAAACCATCCAAAACGCATGCATGTTGACTCAAGACCTTAGAAGTGAAAGCAAGAGCTTCATGGTTTCTCGAGGGCTTGAACGAGTCCTGTGACGAACTGGCAGACGGTGCTGTGTTGAACAGTCTTCGTCTTGAGATGGCGATATAGGGCGCTATGCGTTGTTGCGATGCCTTGCCGTACCGAGGTACTGTCTG
>CALMCS010001034.1 GCA_937862875.1 uncultured Comamonadaceae bacterium | reverse complement strand
GTGCGCTGGGAGAACTCCACCGCATCGCGCATGGCCTCGACGCGAATCTCGCGGCTGGGCTTGCGCTTCTTGTCGTCGATCTCGCCCTGGGCCTTTTCCGGCAGGGGCCAGCCCAGCTCGAGCATCTGGGTCTCGGGCATCAATACGCATAGGTCGGCATGCACATGGACGTCGATGCCGTGACAGCTCCCGCATTGACCACATGCGCCCTGCGCGGTGGGTGCGTCGCACAGCCAGGCCCGAACCAGTTCCAGCGCCAGACTGAACTGCCCCAGCCCCGAGGGGCCTTGCAGCAACCAGGCATGACCGCGCTGCGCGAGCAAGGCGTCGCGCTGCACGGCAATCCACGGTGCGATGTCGCGGGTTTCGGCGGGCGTGCTCATCGGCCCACCTCCGCCAACCATCCCCGCTCGGCCATCGCCGCGCTGACCTGTGCAGCCACGTTGGCGCGGTCCTGCGACGAGTCGATGCGGGCAAAACGCTGAGGATCGGCCGCGGCGCGATCGGCATAGCCTTGCGCAACACGCTCGAAAAAGACTTCCGGCAGGGCCTCAAAACGGTCGGGCGCGCGCGCCGCGGACAGGCGCTCGGCGGCGACCTTGGGCGGCACGTCAAACCAGATGGTCACATCGGGATTGCGCAGCAGCGCGGGATCTTCCGCCAGGCCGGTCTGCACCAGGCGCTCCAGATACGACAGCACGTTCAAATCAAACCCGCGCCCTGCCCCTTGGTAGGCAAACGTCGCATCGGTGAATCGATCGCAGAGCACCACGTCGCCGCGCGCCAAGGCGGGCTCGATCACGGAGCGCAGGTGGTCGCGCCGTCCAGCAAAGGCCAGCAGCGCTTCGGTCAACGGGTCCATGCTGTCATGCAGCAGCATCTCACGCAGTTTCTCGGCCAGCGGCGTGCCGCCCGGCTCGCGGGTGACCACGATCGCGCGGCCCGCATCACGAAATGCCTGAGCCAGCGCTTCAATGTGCGAGGACTTTCCCGCTCCATCAATCCCTTCAAAGGAAATGAACAAGCCCTGCTTCGGTGGTGTGCCTGTTGCTTGCGCAGCCATGCGGTTCCTTTTCTTTCTCTACCTGGTTGGCAGATGCAGGCTGGGCCGACATCTGCCAACTTTCATTGATTCGTTCATTCTTTGGGTCAATCAACCTGCCGCCGACTCACTCACTCGTCGGTCTTGGCACCTGATGCGGCACCGGCATTCGCGGGACGCTGTCCACGCTGGAAGCGATTCACCGCCCGATTGTGCTCGTCCAGAGACGCACTGAATTGACTGGTGCCATCGCCGCGCGCCACAAAATACAGCGCCTTGGTGCGTGCCGGTTGCACCGCAGCCAGCAGCGCGGCCTTGCCCGGCAACGAGATCGGCGTGGGCGGCAGGCCCGGGCGCGTGTAGGTATTCCAGGGCGTGTCGGTTTGCAGATCACGCTTGCGCAGATTGCCGTCAAACTTTTCGCCCATTCCGTAAATCACCGTGGGGTCGGTCTGCAGCAGCATGCCGATGCGCATGCGGTTGGTGAACACGCCAGCGATCTCGGCACGGTCCTGCGGGCTGCCGGTTTCCTTTTCCACGATGCTGGCCAAGACCAGTGCCTCGTCGGCGGATTTCAAAGGCGTATCGGCCTCGCGCTGGGACCAGGCGGCCTCGAGCCGGCGGTCCATGGCGTGCAGCGCGCGGCGCAGCACGGCCATGTCGCTGCTGCCCTTGGCATAGGTATAGGTGTCGGGGAAGAAGCGCCCCTCGGGGTGCACGCCGGTGCGGTCCAGCGCGGTCATCAGCTCTTCGTGGGTCATGGCGGCCGAGTCCTGGCGCAGCGAATCCGCCTTGGCGAGCGCCGCGCGCATCTGCTTGAAGGTCCAGCCCTCCACCACGGTCACGGCGCGCAAGGTCGCTTCGCCGCGTGCCAATTTCTGCAACAGCTCGTAAGGTGTTGTGCCGACTGGGATTTCGTAATTACCGGCCTTGATCTGGCGGTCCTGTCCCGACACGCGGAACCAGTAATACAGCAGCCGCGGATCCGTCTGGACGCCCGCCTTCACCGCCGCAATGGCCACTCCCCGCGGAGTGGTTCCGGGTTCGATTTCCAGCTCAAGCGTGGGATCTGCCGCGGTACCCGCGCGCAGGGACAACGGGGCGTGCAGCCACCAATAGGCAGCACCAGCCGCCGCGAGCGCAATCAGCACCAGCAAAATCAATAATCGACGCACAACCCTACCGAACATGTGAATGGAACGGAGCATCATAATTCACCCATGAACCTCACTGCGTCAGTGCCTTTAAACGGCGTTACACCTCCACTTCAACATCTTGGCGTGATTCGCGTATTGGGCGAAGACGCAGCCTCCTTCCTTCACGGCCAGTTGACGCAGGACTTTGCCCTGCAAAAACCCGAACAGGCACGCCTCGCCGCGTTCCTGACCGCCAAGGGCCGGATGCAGGCCACCTTCGTGGGCATCAAGCGCAGCAGCACCGAGATCCTGCTGATCTGCTCCCGCGACCTGCTCCCCCCGACCCTCAAGCGCCTGTCCATGTTTGTGATGCGCGCCAAGGCCAAATTGACCGACGCGAGCGAAGAATTCGTGATCGCAGGTCTGGCAGGCGACGCAGCCCGCGCGGCCTTGCCCGCCGACAGCGCCGCATGGACCGTCGCCACCCAGGGCGACGCCAGCGTGGTGCAGCTCTACCCAGCCCAGGGCCAGGCACGCGCACTGTGGGTGGCCCCCGTGGGCACGCCCGCCCCTGCAGGCGAGCCGCTCTCGGAAGAACTCTGGAACTGGAGCGAAGTCGTCAGCGGCGTCGCCACCCTCACCACCCCGATCGTCGAGGCCTTTGTGCCGCAGATGATCAACTACGAGTCCATCGGCGGGGTCAACTTCAAGAAGGGCTGCTACCCCGGCCAGGAAATCGTGGCCCGCAGCCAGTTCCGCGGCACGCTGAAGCGCCGCGCCTATGTGGTGCATGCGGATACTGCGCTCACCGTGGGAGCCGAAGTGTTCAGCGCCAACGACGCGGAGCAACCGGTCGGTACGGTGGTGCAGTCGGCGAAGGCACCGAACGGCGGCGTGGATGCCATCGTGTCGCTGCAGATTGCCTCGGTTGGCGAACCCCTGCGTGCAGGGGCCGTCGACGGTCCGGCACTGCAAGTCCAACCTTTGCCCTACGAGCTGTTGGAAGACATCTGAAGCAACGCCGCCCCCACTCCGGGGCGGCGTTTCATTCTGGGCAAACGATTCAGCCCAGCACCCGCTGCATGGTGATGTGCGGGATGCCCACTTCCTCATACGGCTCGCCCAGCACGGCAAAGCCGGAGCGCAGATAGAAGCCCTCGGCACTGCGCTGCGCGTGCAGGATGATTTTGGCGTCGCCGCGTTGCTCACCGGCCTGCACCAGCGCATCCAGAATCGCCCTGCCCCAACGCTGCCCGCGCAGCA
This sequence comes from uncultured Comamonadaceae bacterium, assembly GCA_937862875.1. GTDB lineage: Bacteria > Pseudomonadota > Gammaproteobacteria > Burkholderiales > Burkholderiaceae_C > Diaphorobacter_A. The sequence continues at coordinate 3,405 of CALMCS010001034.1, read as the reverse complement.
CGCGGTCCACGGCCATGCGGCCGATGCGGCCTTCGCGGGGCGCGTCTTGCAGCAGGCGGCCGGTGGCGACCGGCATGTTCAGGCGGTTGTAGGCTACGGCGTGCACCGCGGTGGCGTCGAGCGCATCGAGTTCGATGTCTTCGGCGATGCCCTGCTCTTGCACGAACACGGCCTTGCGCACTTGCGTGGCGTCCGCGCCCAGGGTGGCCCAGTCGCCCACCTTCAAACTGACCATGTCATGGCCCGCCTGGAAGTGTTCGATGGTCTCGCGCAGGGCTTGTGGCACGCGGCGCGCGGTTTGGGTTTTGGGGTCGGCAAACACATAGACCAGATCGACCGTTACCAGCAGCTTGTCGCCCACGAAAATCGCGGCCTCGAATCCCAGCGACGAGTTGCCCACGCGTGTGCAGCGCATGCCGATGTCGAGCAGGTCGTCGAGCCTGGCCGACGCGTGGTAGTCCACGGTCGCCTTGCGCAGGTAGACGTCGCCCGCCAAGGCCTGCATGCTCGATTCGTAAGGCAGGGCCAAGGCGCGCCAGTACTCGGACATCGCCACGTCGGCGTAGGTCAGGTAGTGCGCGTTGAAGACGATTTTCTGGATATCCACCTCCGCCCAGCGCACCCGCAGTCGGTGTACGCAGCGAAAGTCCTGGCGTTTCAATGTCATGTCGGCGCTCATCGTTGTCATTTCAATCCAAAGGCTTGCATCAGCGCCTTGGCGGCGTCTGCATGGGCCTGCTTGGCCTCGGGCAGAGCCCGGCCCATCTTGATGAATTCGTGGGTCACGCCGCGGTAGATCTCCAGATCCACGGCGACGCCGGCCAGCCGCAGCTTGTCGGCGTAGGCGATGCCTTCGTCGACCAGTGGATCCAATTCGGCGAGGCCCATCCATGTGGGAGCGACGTCATCCACATCGTTCGCCAACAGCGGCGCAAAGCGCCAGTCTTCGCGGTCTTGCTTGTTGGGGATGTAGTTGTCGAAATACCAGCTCACGGCGTCTTCTTCGAGCACCAATCCATGGGCGAAGGTCTGGTGCGATGGCGTGTCCTGGTGCGCGGTGGTACCGGGATAGAACAGCAATTGCAGCGACAGGCGAATGCCGGCGTCGCGTGCCTGAATCGCGTTCACCGCCGCGAGCGTGCCGCCGGCGCTGTCGCCGCCCACGGCCAGGCGTTTGGGGTCCGCGCCCAGACTCTCTGCGTTGGCGGCCAGCCATTGCAGGGCATCCCAGGCATCGTTGGTGGCGGTGGGGAATTGGAATTCTGGCGACAGGCGGTAGTCGATCGACACCACGCACGCGCCCGAGAGCCCGGCGAGTTCACGGCACAGAATGTCGTGGGTGTTGATGCTGCCGATCGTGAAGCCTCCGCCGTGCGTGTAGAGCAGCAGCGGCAGGCCCTTGTCGGTGGATGGCGCGTACAGCCGTGCCGGAATCGCAAATCTGTCGCGCGCGGGAATGCTGAAGTCCTCGACCCGCGCCAGCTCGCGCTTGGGGACTTCGAGCACGCCCGAGCCGAGCTCGTACAGCTCACGCGCCTTGGCGGCACCGAGGGTGTGCATGGGCGGGCGCTTGAGGCGCGCCATGCGCTCGATCACGTTGAACATTTGCGGCGTGAGCTTCACACCGGGCGGTAGCGCGGGCGCTTGGAAACCTTCGGAGTTCAATCGTTTAGTCCTGAAATGGGAGGCGGTAGAAAATTCACGGTGACCGGCTTCGCACCGGGCAACCCCATATAGGTCGCGGTGATGCTGGTCCCGGCCTTCGGCGGCATCAGCGGCGAGAACGAGCCGAGACTCACCAGATCACCCGGCATCAACCGCAGATTGTCCTGCTTCAGCGCCTGAATGATCCAGAGCACCGCGTTCAGCGGATGTCCAAGGATATCGCTGCCTTTGCCGGTGGACAGCACCGTGCCCTTATTGTCGGTGAGTTGCACCGACATATCGGCGAGCGCCTGCAGCATCGCCTGCTTCTGTTCCGAGAGGACCGGGGCCAGGATCGGCTCGCCCGCAACGCCCAACCGCGCTCCCACGTTGATCGCCGCGATGCCCGCGCCGTTGAGCGTGGCGGGCTTCTCGACCAGCAGATCGGGCAGCTCGATGAAGGGGATGATCTGATCGATGAATTCCAACACCTCGGCGGGGTTGCGCGCGTCGTTGATGCTGAGGTCGCGCACGCGCACCAGCATATCGGCCTCGAACAGTGGCCGCGCGCCAAAGGTGGCGGGCAAGGTGATGCCGCTTGGTTGAATCATCCCCGCGTAGAGCTTGCCCCAGACCGGCTTGTTGGTGTTGAAGCGCTGCTGCACGGCAGGATTGGTCAGGCCGGCCTTGTAGCCGATGACCTTGCCGTATTTGGCGGCCAGCAAGGTGTTGAATTTGGTGCGGGTGCAGGCGCCCTCTTCGTCCGTCAACGGCGCGATATTCGGTGACGGAGTACCCGCGTTGTAGAACTGCATGAGCTGCATGACCTCGACGTCATTCAGGCAGGTGGCGGAGGCGTGGGTCGAGCCAAAGGCAGTCAAGACGAGCGGAATCAGCGCATATTTCAGTTTCATGAAGGGCTCCTGCTGTAATCTGGAGCACATCCTAAATCCAAATATCCAAATTTCCGAGACAAAACACCATGGCTTTCATTTACTACGTCACACAAATCCAGATTGATTTCGGCGCCGTCGCCCTGCTCCCCGAGGAGTGCGCGCGCAGCCGCATCACCCGTCCCCTGATCGTGACGGACGCGGGAGTGAAAGCCGCTGGGGTGCTGCAAAAGGTGTTGGACGCCCTGCCCGGCATGCCGGTCGCGGTGTTTGACCAGACACCATCCAACCCGACCGAAGCCGCCGTGCGCGCCGCCGTCGAGCTGTTCAAGGCCGGTCAGTGCGATGGTCTGATCGCCGTCGGCGGGGGCTCGGCCATCGATTGCGCCAAGGGCATCGCGATTGCCGCGGTGCACGAAGGCCCGCTCAAGACCTACGCCACCATCGAGGGCGGCTCGCCCAAGATCACCGACAAGGCCGTGCCGCTGATCGCCGTGCCCACCACCGCCGGCACGGGCAGCGAAGTGGCACGCGGCGCCATCATCATCGTGGACGACCACCGCAAGCTCGGTTTTCATTCGTGGCATCTGGTGCCCAAAGCCGCAATCTGCGACCCCGAACTGACGCTCGGCCTGCCGCCGCACCTCACCGCCGCCACCGGCATGGATGCGATCGCGCATTGCATGGAAACCTTCATGTCCTCGGCCTTCAACCCCCCGGCAGACGGCATCGCGCTCGATGGTCTGGAGCGCGGCTGGGCGCACATCGAAACCGCTACGCGCGACGGTGCGAACAAGGAGGCGCGCCTCAACATGATGAGCGCCAGCATGCAGGGTGCCATGGCCTTCCAGAAGGGCCTGGGCTGCGT
>CALMCS010001033.1 GCA_937862875.1 uncultured Comamonadaceae bacterium | reverse complement strand
CGAGAAGCTGTTGACCGAGCTGCGCGGTCGCGGCTTCGAGCTGATGCTGTACGAGGACCCATTTGCCTTCCGCGCGGAATATGAGGAGCGTTACCGCGCCGCATGGGATCGCGGTGAGCAAGGGCCTGCGCCCTCGCTGGTTCTGCATCTGCGCAGCGCCGATGCGAATGTCTTGCCGTGGGACATCGTGCATCACGGTCGTGTGGTCCGGCTCAGCCTTGCGGAGCTATTCCCGAAGCTGGCTTACAGCGCGGTACAGCAAGTCGAGCCGGAGCACTTTTCCGGGCTGTTTCATGCCCACCAGACCGAGCTGCAGTCGGCCAGGGGCGAGAACGAGTCGAAGGACTTCATCCTCGAACACGTCTACCAACTGGCGCCGAGATCCATTCGCAACCCAGTGGACTTCTGGCGCGAGCTGCTTCGGATGCACTTCGCCAACCGCTCGTTGCCACCCCTGTTCGCCCAGCACGCGGCAGGCATCATTCAGGGCAAGGGGCTGTTCACGGATCTGCCCGTCGCCACATGGCTGGCATCCAAGAGCGCGCTGCTACGCGTGGTGCAGGATGCGTGGTACCGCTATCTGAAGACCCAGGGGCTGGACGGAACCCGCACTGGCGAACCGCCACCACCAGACTACGTCGCCAAGATCGAGATTCCGTTCGATCACTCCGATGTGCAGGTGCTGGTCGATTCCATGTTCCTCGACGGCAGCTTGCATCCGTTGGCGGTGCACAGCGTTCCGGCGGGGATGCCGAGTTGGATCAAGGCCGGGATCGTCCAGGACCCGGCGGCACTGCAGGCTTTGGTGCTCAAAGGCATCGATGGCCTGATCGAGACGACTCCAACAGCGGCCTCTTCGCACAAGGACTGGAGCGAGTTCGCCAAACGCTACGGTGAGATCCTCGCCCGAACGCATGGTCTGCCAGGCACGGAAGGCAGCGAACACCTGCCGGTGATTCGAGAGCGGATCAAGACCTTGCAGGCGCAATTAGACGAGGGTCTGCGAGCCTGGGTCGCTGCCAAGCATTACGCCGACCTGATCCTGCAGCCGGTGACCAAAGGTCCGGTGATGGTGCACCACGTGCCGCGCTTCTTGCGCCATCGGCGGTCCGCAGGGGAAACCAAGGTCGCTCTGCTGGTCTTCGACGGGCTGGCCTTCGACCAGTGGGTGCAGATCCGCGAGCGCCTGATCGCCACCACGAAACGTTTCGCGTTCGACGAGGGAACCGCATTTGCATGGCTGCCGACCGTGACATCGGTGTCGCGCCAGGCGCTGTTCTCCGGCCTGAAACCGCGCGAGTTCGACGACTCCATCGACAGGACGGACAAGGAGGAATCCTTGTGGAAGACGTTCTGGCAGAACGAAGGCGTCAACTCGAATGAGGTGATGTATCGACGTGCGCTGCGTCAGACCCATCAGCTCGACGCACTGGAAGCGGATTTGATCGACCGGCGCCCGAAGGTGGTGGGCCTGGTCATCGATGAGGTGGACGATAGGCTCCACAAGGAGCGGTCCAAGAAAGACGTGGCGATGTGGATCGGCAACTGGCTGACGACCGGTTTCGTCGACCGGTTGTTCTCGCTGCTGCTGGACAAGGGATACCACATCTATCTCACGGCGGACCACGGCAATGTGGAATCCACCGGCGTCGGCAGGCCCAGTCAGGGCGTGATTGCAGAGACGCGCGGGGAGCGTGTTCGGGTCTACCGGAGTGAGCCATTGCTGGCCGATTCCGCTGCGGCCTATCCCACCACAGTGAGGTTGGACATCGCTGGACTACCCGCGAACTTCATGCCCCTATTCGCAGGCGGACGAACCGCCTTTGTGCCGGAGGGCGAGCAGGTGGTGGTCCACGGCGGGGTGTCGGTCGAAGAGTTGATCGTGCCCTTTGTGAAAGTTAGTTATTCAGGAGATGTGGCATGACCACAAAAGTGCCACTTATTGGCTTTGATCGGTA
>CALMCS010001032.1 GCA_937862875.1 uncultured Comamonadaceae bacterium | reverse complement strand
GGCTTCACCGAGCGGATCGGCTCATCAATCATTTCAAGCAACGAGCTTTCGATCATGTACGACATCGCGTGCAATGCCAGATCATTAGGAGCCGTGCCAAACGGGTCTTCGATTTCCGCCCCCAATGCTTCCAGCGCGAAGAAGGTGTAGGCAATGATGCAGACGATGACCGGTGTCATCGAGCCGATGCTGCTGAGCAGGCCGAAGGGTAGCCAGAAGCAGTACAGGTAAATGCTGCGGTGGATGATGACCGAGTAGGTGAATGGGATGGGGGTGTTGGCGATGCGTTCGCAGCCGCCGAGTGCTGCGCCGAGTTGGGCGATGGAGCGTTCGAATGAGGGGACGATGGCGGGTTCTATTTCTGCTCTGCGCAGGCGGTCGCCCAGCCATTCGCTGCACATCATGAGGGCTGTGGATGCCGGGAAGCGGGATTGGGCGATGCGTTCGGCGTCTGCGTTCGAGAGGAATAGTTGCAGATCGGCTCTTGGGTCGGTGCGGCGCAGCTGGTGGCGCAGCGTGTGGGCGAAGGCGCAGAGTTTGGCGACGAGCGGTGCGGTTTCTTGTGGCGCGCGGGTCAGGGTGAGGGATTGGCGGGTGAGGGCGCGGGTTTCGATCAGGAGCATGCCCCACAGCGTGCGCGCTTCCCAGTAGCGGGCGTAGGAGGTGCTGTTTCTGAAGCCCAGGAAGATCGCCAGCGTCAGGCCGATGAGGGAGAAGGGTACGAAGTTGAGGGAGACTGTCCAGCTGAGGATCGCCCCGTGCAGCACCGTGACGACAATGGCAAACACCGTGGTGGCGATGAGTTGCGGCGCTATGGTCAACAGAATCGAGCCGCGCAGTACAAACAACATGCGCAACCAGTGCAATGGGGGACGGACGATCATGGCGCGTATTGTTATGCAGCCGCGCTGCGGCCGTTGGAGCGCTGGCCTATGTCATACGGTTGGTGTCGGCTGTTTTTTGGTGTAGTGTTTTCTGCCTCACTGATTCCACCTTGGGAGACGGCGTTCCCAGGCGTTGAATCGGCCCTTCGCGGCCATGAAAATTGGCATCCGTAGATTCCAGCATGGCCCTTCTGGCGGGTGGGTTTCGATGGTATCGTCGCGCCACTATGCAAAGTCTTTTTCATCTCGCTTATCACGTAACCGACCTTGAGCAGGCGCGTAAGTTCTATCGCGACGTTCTGGGCTGCGCGGAAGGGCGCAGTACCGAGACCTGGGTTGATTTCAATTTCTTTGGACACCAGATTTCGCTGCATCTGGGCGAGCCGTTTCCGGTGACCAATACGGGCCGTGTCGGCAACCACATGGTGCCGATGCCGCATTTGGGAATGGTGCTGCTCAAGCCCGATTGGATGGCTTTGGCGGAGCGTCTGAAGGCTGCCAATACGCAGTTTGTGCTCGAGCCGCAAGTGCGCTTTGAGGGCGAGCCCGGTGAGCAGTGGACGATGTTCTTCCGCGATCCGTGCGGCAATCCGATCGAGGTGAAAGGCTTCTCGAGCTGGGAGCAGGTGTACGAGCACTGATCCATCGGGAGGTGAGGCGCTGCCGGTGGGGCCGGCAGCCGCTGGTTGTCAATACTCGAGGCGTACGGTGACCGTGTCGCTGTAGTCGCCTGGCGGCACCTGGGTTTGCGGCGGCACACGGCCGTAGACATTGATGACCGTGGGATTGCTTTGCGCGGCACCCGAGCCATTGACGGTGTCGCTGCCGCCCGCGGTGTCGTTGCCCCAGCGCTGCGAGCGGGCGCTGTCGCGATAGAGTTCGTAGTTGATGTAGGCACCGCCGTTGCTGCGCATGCGGCGTTGACCGGTCACCGGGTTGCTGCCGTTGCTCATGCCCATGCGCCAGCTGGTGTTGCTGGGGCAGTTCACGCTGACGGTGGTGGTGGAGTTCTGGCCCTGCGCGACCGAGGCGTGGCTGCCGAAATCCAGTGTCGATATGCTTCCCAGGCTGATGCTGCAGGCATTGGAGACGTTGGCAAGAGTGCCCGAATAGCCGACGCCGGTCGTGCCCCCCTTGGCATCGCCGGACGGAAAGCAACTGGCTGGCGTGGTGGTGTTGCTCCACGCGTATTGAATCGTGATTCCACTCATCTGGGCTTGGTAACCACCTGCCGCTGTGCCGCTCGGTGGTTGCGGCACAAGACCGTAGATATTGGCCGCGCGCGCGGGGCTGGTGTAGCCCCCGGGGACCATGAAGCTCCAGGTGTAGATGGGGTAGCCGGTGCCGGCGGGCGGAGGGCCGATGATCTGGGTGAATGCCGGATCGGAGTACAGGTTGTAGTTGAGCGTGCTGTTGTTGTAGTTCGTCATGCGGCGGGGATTGATGCCGCTGGTGTCCGCCTGGTTGCCGCCGGGAATGAACAGGCACAGATTGAAGAACGTGTTGGCTTGGTTCGATTGGCAGTTGTAGGGCAGTTCGGCCGTGACCGAGGTGCTGCCGCTGTTGCTGAGCGTGCCGAAGTCCACTTGGAAACTGCTGGAGCTGCATTGCTGCGACCAACCGCTGGTGGGCAGGATCAAGAGCAGCATGCCGAGCGCGAGCACGCAGGCCAACCAGCGCAGTCGCAGCGGGCCGCGTGAGGGCCTTGTTCGAGTGAACAAAGTAGATGTCATCTGCAAGGCTTGAGTGCTCTCCATGGCGTTGGGGGTAATCGGTGTGTTCAGGGTGACTTCAGTTCAATGGGGGGCGCGGCAAATCTGCGATGTCTCTTCGGCGGCGGACTCTGATGTCTGCAGCGCGGCCAGCTCGAACACGCAGGTTTTTCCGTCCGCGTCGAGCGTTCGGATGCGTGCGTTGGCCGGTGGGTCTTCCAAGTAGACCAAGCCATCAAAGCCTATCACCAAATGCACGGGTTGCTCTGCAGTATCTGCCTCGAGCCAGGCGTCGCCACCCGCGGGCAGGAAGCGGCCTTGTTCGTCTTTCAGATGCAGCGTGGCCGTTGTCACCTTGCGCATGGGGAAGCGCGCGAGCACGCCGTTTTGTGATTGCGGCACGGCATCGAGCTGCACCTTGCTGATCTGCATGTCGGGCGGCAGATTCAGCGTGTCGATGGACAGGCGATTGAGTTGGTACGAGTTGAGGCGATCGAGCAGCAACAGGCCGCGCTCGTCGGTCTTGCCGACGAGGCGGTTTTCCAAACGGACCGGCACATCGGCGATGCCATCGGTGGAGACCATGGCGAAGGCGTCCTGCACGGTGCGCATCGGGTGCAGGCTGCCCTGCGTCCACAGCAGGCCACCAGAAGCGCTGGCATAGGTAGAGGTGTTGGCCGCGCCACCGTGGGTGCCGGGTTGGTACAACACGCCGGCCATGGTCTGGCCGAGCTGGCCCAGATGGGTGACCTGCGCCTGCGCGTAGCGGCTGTTTCCCACGCCGGCCTCGGCGCGCCATCCCCAGCCGCCGGTGTCCGACGGTACGGATTGCGTCGCGCCCAGCACGGCGCTGCTCTTGCCTTGGCTGCTACGCGCGGTGGCGGACAGGGACAGCTGCCGGTCGAGTGGGATCGACAGGCTGGCGTAGACGGAGGTGCCCGAGCCGTTGGCACTGCCGCTCAAGTCGCGCATGGCATTCACGTTGAGGCTGACGTTGCGTGTCAGTTGTTTGGACCAGGACAGGTTCACGTAACGGGCTCGGTTGCCGTCCGCGTAGGTCTGGCCGACATAGCCCGCGCCCCAGTTGCCCCAGCGCGTGTTGGTGCCGACGAACAGTTGGTCGCTGGAGCGTGTGGGCACGAAACCATCCATGCTCGCCACGTCGCGAAAGGCGCTGTCGCGGCGCAGCGTGGAGGCATTCAGGCTCCAGTTGGTGGAATTCCATTGGTAACCAATGCCGCCTTGCTGGCCCGTTTTGCCGTCGTAGGTGCTGGCCGCGGCCGAGGCGCTGAGTACCCCGAGCTGACTGCCGAGCAGCCAATGCGCGCCGGCGCCCAGCATTTGCAGATCGCCATTGCCTTCGCCGTGCGCCTCGACGGTGAGCCGGTCGTTGACGCCGTAACGGCCGGAGGCGCTGGCCACCGGGCGATTGCCGTAGGAGAACGAGCGCAGGCCATAGTCGCGCCGCACGCTTCCCAGCTCGACGGACCAATCACTCAAACCGGCCTGCAGCAGTTGGCTTGCGCCATACAGCGCCATGTTGATGGTGCGCTGCTGGCCGTTGATGTCGGTGATGACCATCTGTGCCTCGCCCAATCCGTTGAGCGTCGGAATATTGCCGAGCGTGAACTGACCGGGCAAGACCTGTTGCGTACTTTGGCGCAGACCGTTGAGGTACAGGTCGACGGTCGAGGGCAGGGTGGCATCGCCCTGCACCATAGCGAGTGGCGTGGTCACGCGGTAGGGTTGCAGCGCGAAGTTGCGGGACAGGCGGATGCCGCCGATGCGGGTCGAGCGCGTCCAGTTCAGCCCGCTGGTCGCGGTGTCCCCGACGGTCAGGGTCAGCATCGAATCCTGAAAATTGCGCTGCCAGAAGGTGTCCATGCGCACCGTGCCGCTCTGTTGCTGGCTGCCATCCATCGATGAGTGGGCCAGCGTCGTGCGGCTGATCATGGTGTTGTTCAGATTGCCGGAGGCCACGCCCATGAGGCGCATGTCGCTGAAGGCGCTGAGCGTGGTCGAGCCGCCGCTGCTGCCGGAGGACAGGTGTTGGCCGTACAGGTCGTAGTTGACCACCAGGCCGCGCAATTGGTCTTCGGGATTGGCACGTGCCGCGCGGGTCGGCGGTACGTCGATGCGGGCGGCGGGGGCGTTCAGCATCGCCAGCGGCGCGGTCAGTTGGATGCGCTGGGTCTGCGCGTTGTAGTCGACCTGAAGGCCGGCAATCGCGGAGAGCGCCACCATTTCGTGGTCGTCGCGCGATCGGGAGGACCAGTGGATGCCCAGATCCTGCAGCGTGGCCGCGTCGGTCCAGAGCCCTTCATTGCGCACTTCGAAGCGCGCGAGTTTTCCGGTGCGTACGCGGTTCAGCGTGACGTCGAGAAACAGCTCCTGCGCATCATGCGCCGGCTGTACTGCCTGTGCCGTGGGCACGGCGACGCCCGGCAATGGATTCTCTGTGACTGAACGGGGTTGAGCGAGAGAGGTGCCAGGCCATGCAACGAATATGCCGGCCAGACTACTGGCGAGCAGGGATTTGCAACAGTGTCTGAGGCTGCTCGTCATCGTTGATCCGCACTTGGAGCTGGCCGCCGGACTGGAGTTCAGTCGCGGGCAGCGGGAGCTTCCACTGCATCACCTGACCCGCCAGCACATAGCCGAGCAGGCCCGGTACCAACGCGGTGCGCTGGCCTTGTGTGTTCACGAATTCAACGCGGGTGATGCGAACGCGTTGGGGTGCGGAATTGCGCACTTGCAATTGAACGGCAGCGTCGGTGCTGTCCGTGCCGCCGGTAGTGTCGGGGACAAGCTTGGCATTCAAGCCCGCCAGATCGGTGGCACCGCGCAGGTTGCCCAGACGCTTGCCATTCTGCGGAATGACAAACACCGGAATCGAATGCTCGATGAGCAGCTGCACGCCTTGCCCGGCTGAACCGGTGCCTGCCCCTGCCTCTGTCCTTGTGGCGGGTTGTGGCAACTCGTTGACGAGCAAGCGGTACGACTGCTCTGCGTCGGCCGCACCTTTTTGCAAACGCACGACGCGCACGAATTGCTGCTGACCGGGAGCGATCTCGACGATCGGCGGGCTGGCGGTGAGTGCGCGCGTGGCGTCCAGTTGATTGGCGTTGTCGGACTGCGTCCATTGCATGATCCGCGACTGTGCGCGGATCGGCCGGTCGCCGCTGTTGACGAGCCAGAGGCCCTGGGCGTTGTCCTGCTGCTCCAGCTCCACCAACACATTGGAGACCTGCAGGCCTGCGGCATGCACCGCGCCCGCCATGCTTGCGCAGGCGATGGCCGTAGTGATGAGCAGTTTGCGAAGCAATGTGGTCATGGTGGTGATGGTGGGGTTGGGGCAGGCCGAGCGGTGGCTCAATAGGTCAGCGTGGCCTTGACGGTGTCAAGGTAGTCGCCAGCGGGCACATTGGTGGCTCCGGCGGGAACGCGTGCGTACACGGGGACGTCCACGTTGGCGCCCGTGCCCACGCCGGTTTGCAGGCCGGTGCCAGTGGCGGTCCAAGGAGTCGAATAGGTCGCGTCCTTGAACAGGTTGTAGGCGACGAAGTTCGTGCCCTGAGCCATTCGGCGTGCGCCTGGACCCGATGCGTTCGCGCCGTCGCTCAAGGCGACTTGGTACGAAGTACCCTGGCTGCAATTCACCACCAGCTTGCCCTGCACATCAGCAGCAGCGACACCGCGAACTACCGAGCCAAAGTCCACATCGGTGGGAGCGACTGTTTTCATGTCGCAGGACTCGGTGATCGTGATCTTGACCTTGAAGTCGGCCGTAGACGTGCCTGCGGCGTTGGCGGAAAGGGAAAAGCACAGAGCAGTTGCAGCAGCAACGCTCAACAATTTGAAGTTCATGACAGTAGAAGACGGGGGTGGAATCTTCTAATGCTATCGGCTTCACTAAGCCATTGTAGGTTGTGGTGTTTACCCTAGGTTTTGGGTTTTGTGTTAACGGTTGTTAATGAAAATATGTATGAAAATATTAATTTTGTAATTAAATTATATTGAATCAAAATTCATATTCGCCTGCGATCTTGATTTAAGAAATTTCCGTAAATCGTTGAAGTCAATAATATTTTGATATTGCTCATTATTTGAGAAATCGCTATCTTCGCTTTCCGTGCAGAATTGTTGTAAATCCATCTTGTTGCGAGATGTACAATTTGATACTCAAAAGATAACAGGCAAACGCTACATCGATGCGTCTTGATAGCCATGCATAATCGTGGCTGGTCTTGGATAGCTGGGGATTGACGGGTTGGGGTGCCATTGCAGAGCCTTCGTGGCCATGCTTCTGGTCGGTTCTGGACCCTGGAAATCGTCGGCGCTGATCGTGCGTTCAATCAATGTTGACTAATAGATGGTGGAGGAGGGGTGAGAGTTGAGTTTTCCATACAAGCCTGGTCTGCTGTCGCGCCCGGAATACAAGGCCCAACTGCGTGGCTGAATTGGGCTGCGTCGCCTGATTTGCCCAGCGGTGACCTGGAGCTGGATCTCTCGCATTTGCCCGCCATGGCGCGTCGCAGATTGGGACGCCTCGCCAAAATGGCGGTGCTGGTCGCGGACGACGTATTGCAGCGCGAGCAGTTGACCGATCTTCCCATCGTCTGGGCCTCGCGCTATGGCGACGCCGACAAGTCGCTGGGTCTGCTGCGCGAGCACGCGGTCGGCGAACCTTTATCTCCCACCGCATTCGGTCTGTCGGTGCACAACGGCATTGGCGCGCAACACTCCATCTTGCGGGGCATGGTCTCCAACGCCGTTTGCGTGGCGTCCTCACAGGGTGCGCCCGAGGCGGGTCTGGTCGAGGCGCTGGCATTGCTGCACGGCGAGGACGTTCCCGCGGTGCTGCTGGTTTGTTATGACGCGCCGTTGCCGGGCGAATACACCGGGTTTGATGAATCTCGCTTGGTCGAATTCGCGTGGGCCGCATTGATTACCCGCGCGCAGCATGCCGAGGATTCACCGGCATTCTCTTTATCTGCGGGCACAGTGGCACCGGATGCCAAGCCGGTGGATTCGGCTTCTCTGCCGCATGGTCTGGGCGTATTGCAGTTCCTGCTCGACGCCCATCAGACGACACATTCCCATGGCGGTTGGACTTGGGAGCGCCTGCATGCGTGACCGGTTGAATCGCTACTGGCGCATTTTTGCCACCGCTCTGTGCTTTTCCTTGTTTGGATTGGGCGGCTTGGTCATTCGCTGTGTGATTTATCCCTTGCTGTTGGTGTTCACGCGCGACCCCGAGAGTCGCCAGCGTGCGGCGCAGACGGTCATTCACCAATCCTTTCGCTGGTTTGTCGCGCTGATGAATGGCGTCGGCGTGCTCTCGTATGAGGTGCGCGGACTGGATCGACTCCAGCGCCAGGGCTTGTTGGTGCTGGCCAATCACCCGTCGTTGATCGACGTGGTGTTTCTCATCTCGCTCATTCCACACGCGGATTGCATCGTCAAGGCCGGGCTGCTCAGGAACCCCTTCACGCGCGGGCCGATCCAGGCCGCCGGGTTCATCTGCAACAGCGGCGGGGCCGAGTTGGTCGACGACTGCATGCGCTCGTTGTCGGCGGGCCACAACCTGATTATTTTTCCCGAGGGTACGCGCACTCCGCTGGCTGGGCCGGTGCGGCTGCAGCGCGGCGCGGCGCATGTGGCGGTGAAGGGCCGGGTGGATATCACTCCCGTGCATATTCACACGAGCCTGCCGATGCTGCGCAAGGGCGTGCCGTGGTGGCAGGTGCCTACCCATAAACCGCATTTTATTTTCGAGGTCCGCGAGGACATCGATATTCAGGAATTCTGCGTGGCTGCCGGCAGTGAGTCGCTGGCTGCGCGACAAGTAACGGACTATTTGTCCGAGCAATTATTCAGAGGGCCTTCCCGTGCTTCAGCTTGAACAAGAAATCAAAGAACTCATCATTTCGTCATTGGCGCTGGAGGACATCACTCCGCAGGACATCGACTCCGCAGCGCCGCTGTTTGTGGACGGACTCGGCCTCGACTCGATCGACGCCCTCGAGCTGGGTCTTGCCCTGCAGAAGAAATACGGCGTGAGCATGTCGGCCGATTCCGAGCAGACGCGCCAACACTTCAGCAGCGTGAATGCGCTGGTCGCCTTCGTTTCCGGTCACCGAGCGGCGTAATCGCCTTGCGCACAACACAGGCAAACCTTGGATATCGCCATGAACAAACAAGCAATCTACGAGCACGTCGTCAAACTTCTGGACGAGAACTTCGGCATTGAAGCCGCAAGCATCAAGCCCGAGTCCAAGCTGTACGACGACCTCGATATCGACAGCATCGATGCGGTGGACCTGATCGTTCAACTCAAGCCACTGGTCGGCAAGCGCCTGAATGCGGAAGCCTTCAAATCGGTGCGCACGGTGCAGGACGTGGTCGACGCGTTGTATCTCCTGGTCAACGAAGACCAGCCTGCCGCCAACTGATCACGACCTGCAATCTGGGGCTGGAAAATAATGCGCAACGGCGTGAAATGGGCATTGGTGGTGCTCACGGTGCTCTATCCGCTCGTGGTGTACGCGGCGATTGGACGCGTGCCCGCGCAGTGGCTCGCGCTGCTCCTGATGGTGTTGGCGGTGTTCCGCGCACTGGCAGCGCGCCAGCAGTTCTGGTGGTTTGTCGCGGGCGGAACCGCCGCGCTCACCGCTGCTGCGTGGCTCACGCAAGACCCGCTGATGGTCAAGCTCTACCCGGTGTGGGTCAACGTGGTGATGCTGGTGGTCTTCGGATTCAGCCTGTATCGCCCGCCATCGGCCGTCGAACGTCTCGCGCGATTGCAGGAGCCCGATCTGCCGCCCTCCGGTGTGATCTACACCCGCAAGGTAACGATGGTGTGGTGCGTGTTCTTCGTGTTGAACGGCACCACGGCCGCCATCACCGCGCTGTTCTGCAGCGATGCCGTATGGGCTTTTTATAACGGCTTGCTGGCCTATGTGCTGATGGGCTGTCTGATGGCGGTCGAGTGGTGCGTGCGCCAGCGCGTGCGGCGTGGCTCGGCTGCGCAGTGAGTCATGGGTCTAGACCGGTGCAAAGAAAACAAGGAATCGAAACGGTGAAGCAGAGTGTGGCCTTGGCCGAAATGGCATTGCCAGCAACCGGTGTGCCAACCCAACGCGTGGCGACAGTGGACGGCCGTGCCGTGGAGCGCGCCGAATGGGTGCGCAGGGTGCAGGCGTGGTGCCGCGCGTTCCAGCGGGTGAGTGGTGAGGAGGTGGGCTTCTACTTTGAAGACTCGCTGGAATTTTCTGCCGCGCTCTGGGGTGCCTGGCATGCCGGCAAGACGCCGGTGTTGCTGAGTGATCTGCAGCCGGCCACCTTGAATCAACTGCTGCCGACGGTCGGTGCAACGGCTGGTTTGCTGCCGAATGCGGTGTGCGCCGATGTGTCGCAAACGTCGGACAACGTGTTGCAGCCATTGCAGCCTCTGGATATGCAGGCGCGGCGACTGGTGTTGTTCACCTCCGGCTCGACCGGCAAGCCGGAGCGCATCGTCAAGAAAGTCGCTCAGCTCGATGCGGAAATGCATGCGCTGCAAAGCGCTTTTGGTGGTGCGCTGGATGCGTCACCGCCGCAGATTCTGGCCACGGTGTCGCACCAGCACATCTACGGGCTGTTGTTCCGCATTCTCTGGCCGCTGTCGGCCGGCCGTGAAATCGGTACGCGCTTTGCGCGCTATCCCGAAGAGCTGTTGGAGCAACTCGGCGAGCACGACAACGCCGTGTTGATCTCGAGCCCGGCCATGCTGGGGCGCTTGCCGGAGCAATTGGCCTGGGGCCGCGTACGCGCCCATGTGAAGGCCGTGTTTTCGTCGGGCGGGCCGCTGTCTGCGCAGGCCTCCGAGCTTTGCCATTCCCTGCTCGGTCAATCGCCTACCGAAGTCTTTGGCAGCTCCGAAACCGGCGGCATCGCCTGGCGTCGGCGTGCCGAGCAAGGCGATGTCTGGCAGACGCTGCCGGGCGTCGATGTTCGCTTGGATGCAGACGGCTTGCTGTCGGTGCGCTCGTCGCATCTTCCCGATCCCGATGTCTGGTGGGACACCGCAGACCGTGCGCAGCCGCTGCAGGATGGATCGAGCTTTGTGCTGCACGGGCGCGTCGACCGCATCGTCAAGATCGCCGAGAAGCGCGTGTCTCTCACGGCGCTGGAGCAAAGCCTGCAGGCCAGCGAATGGGTGCAGAGCGCCCGCGCCGTGTTGATTGAAAAGCCGGGCCTGCCCGAGCGCGTCGGCATGGTGCTCGAGCTGACCGAAGCCGGTTGGCAGGAGCTGCTGGCCAAGGGCCGCAAGGCCATGGGTGTTGCGCTGCGCGACCTGCTGGCGCCCAGCGTGGAGCGCGTGGCGCTGCCGCGCCAATGGCGTTATGTGACCCAACTGCCGATGAACGAGCAGGGCAAGATCACGCAGCAGAATCTGCTCGCCTTGTTCGATCCGGTCATGCCGCAGCCCGAATGGATTCAGCGCTCGGACACCGAGGCCTGTGTGCGCCTGCAGATCATTCCGCAACTGCGCGTGCTCGATGGGCATTTCCCGGCAGCTTCGCTGATCCCCGGCGTCGCCCAACTGCACTGGGCGGTCAATTTTGCGCGCCAGGCCTTTGATGTGGCGGCGATCTACAGCCGCGCCGAATTGGTGAAGTTTCAGCAGCCGATTCTGCCGGGCGATTGCGTGGACCTGCAGCTCAAACTCGTCGCCGAAACGGAAGCCCTGCATTTCACTTTCACCTCCGACCGCGGCACGCACGCGAGCGGTCGACTGTTGAAAGCCCACTGAACCATGCCCTCGTCGATCGTCACCGTCATTCCGGTCTACAACCACCCCGACACGCTGGGCGACATGCTGCGCGGCGTGCTCGGTGCCGGCCTCGATTGCATCCTGGTGGATGACGGCTCGGATGCGGCCTGCGCGCGCGTCATGGATGCGCTGGTGCAGCAATACGCGCCGCGCGCCATGCTGGTGCGCCTGCCGGTCAACGAAGGCAAGGGCGGGGCGATGATGGCCGGCATGCGCCACGCGGCGACCCGCGGTTTCAGCCATGTGCTGCAAATCGACGCCGATGGTCAGCATGCGACCGGCGACATTCCGAAGTTTGCGGAGCTGGCACGCCAGCATCCCGACGCCATGATCTGCGGCGCGCCAAGCTACGACGCCAGCGTTCCCAAGGCGCGCCTGTATGGCCGCTATGCCACCCATGTCTGGGTGTGGATCAACACGCTGTCGCTCGACATCAAAGACTCGATGTGCGGCTTTCGCGTGTATCCCTTGAAGGCGGCCTTGCGTGCCATCGACAGTGCCCGCATCGGCAAACGCATGGAGTTCGATTCCGAGGTGTTGGTGCGCATGCATTGGCAGGGCGTGCCGTTTGTCACCCAGCTCACACGGGTCACCTATCCGCAGGATGGCTTGTCGCACTTTCGCGTGCTGCGCGATAACGTGCTGATCTCCGGCATGCATGCACGCCTGTTCGCGGGCATGTTGCTGCGCAGCCCGGTGCTGCTGGCGCGCAAGCTGACCGGTGGGCGCAGGGGAGCCGGCGCATGAGCGATACCACGCCCAAAGACCACCCGAAGACGGCGGCCGACGCGGATGCCTCGTCCACGCACTGGGCGCAGATTGGCGAGAGCACGTTTGTCGGCGGCATGCGCCTGCTGTACCACGTGCACCGCCTTCTGGGCCGCTGGCCGTTTCTGCTCTGCCTGTACCCGGTCATCACCTATTACTGGCTGTCCAAGCCGCTCGCGCGGCGCTCGTCGATTGAATATTTGCAGCGCTTGCAAGCCGCGCACGGGTTGTGGGCGAAGCAGCCGGGCTGGCGCGAGAGCCTGCGGCATTTCCGTGTGTTCGCCGAAGTCATTCTGGACAAATTGTTGGCCATCTCGGGCAGCTATCCCACCTCCAAGGTGACCTACAGCGGCCACCTGCCGATTCTTGACTTGATCGATCGCGGGCAAGGTGCGCTGTTTGTCACGGCGCACCTGGGCTGTATTGAACTGTGCCAGGCGCTGGCCGAAAAACGTGCCGGCCTGCGCCTGAACGTACTGGTACACACCAAGCACGCCGAGAAGTTCAATCGCCTCCTGAGCCGGGTCGCTCCCGACAGCACGGTGCAGTTTCTGCAGGTCACCGATTTCAACGCCGCCACCGCCATGATGCTGTCCGAGCGGGTCGCGCGGGGAGAGTTCATTGCGATTGCCGGCGACCGGGTTCCGGTCAACAAGAGCAAGACGACGATGGCCCCCTTTCTGGGGCACGCGGCGGAGTTTCCCTGCGGTCCGTTCGTGATCGCCTCGGTGCTCAAGTGCCCGCTGTTCCTGATGTCGTGCACGCATGCCGAGGCGGATACGGGAGCGGGCTACGCGCTGCGGATTGCGGAGTTGGCGCATCGCGTCGAATTGCCGCGCGCCCGGCGCGATGAAGCACTGAGTGAATATGCGGGGGCCTACGCGCAGCAGCTGGAACAATTGCTGACGAAGGCTCCTTTTGATTGGTTTAACTTCTTTCCCTTCTGGGCCCAGGGCGATGCAGCGACTGCCGCGGTTTCGAGTACGCCTGAAAAATAAAACACTACAAACATGACACAGAACGCGAATCCGGCGCTTATCGTTTTTGATGGCAGCCCGTTGCAGATCGAGCAGATCAACGCCATTGCGCACGCACGCTCCAAAGCCGTGCTGTCGTCCGACCCCGCGTTTCGCAGCCGCATTCAGCGCGGCGCGGATTTCCTCGATCGCCTGCTCAAGGAAGACGGTGTCGTCTACGGCGTGACCACCGGTTATGGCGATTCGTGCACGGTCGAGATTCCGCCCGAGTTGATTGCCGAGCTGCCGCACCATCTGTACGCCTACCACGGCTGCGGCGCGGGTCGCTCGCTCACCGAAGTCGAGACCCGTGCGGTGCTCGCGTGCCGACTGGCCTCGCTGAGCCAGGGCCTGTCGGGTGTGAGCTGGAAGCTGCTCAAGCAGCTTGAACACCTGCTGGAACACGACATCCTGCCGGTGATTCCCGCCGAGGGCTCGGTGGGCGCGAGCGGTGATCTGACGCCGCTGTCCTACGTCGCCGCCGTGCTGTGCGGCGAGCGCAATGTGATGTGGAAGGGCCAGATCGTTCCGGCCGCGCAGGCATTGGCAGAAACCGGCGCGACGCCGCTGCGCCTGCGTCCCAAGGAAGGCCTGGCACTCATGAACGGCACGGCCGTGATGACCGCGCTGGCCTGTCTGGCGTGGCAGCGGGCCGAGTATGTCTCGCGTCTGGCGTGCCGACTGACGGCGGCCAACGTGGTCGGCATTGCCGGCAACGCACACCATTTCGACGAGACCCTGTTCGCGGCCAAGCCGCATGTGGGCCAGCAACGCGCTGCCGCACGCATTCGCGGTGATCTGGTGGCCGAAGCGCCGCTGCGCAACTCGCACCGCCTGCAGGACCGCTATTCGCTGCGCTGTGCCCCGCACGTCATCGGCGTGCTCGAAGACGCGTTGCCGTTTCTGCGCCAGCTGATCGAGGGCGAGTTGAACTCGGCCAACGACAATCCGTTGATCGAACCCGATCAGGAGCGCGTGCTGCACGGCGGCCATTTCTACGGCGGCCATATCGCGATGGCGATGGACACGCTCAAGACGGCGGTGGCCAATGTCGCCGATCTGCTGGATCGCCAGCTCGCGCTGATGGTCGATACCCGCTACAGCCAGGGCCTGCCGTCCAATCTGTCGGCGGCGCAAGGCCCGACGCAGGCCATCAACCATGGCTTGAAGGCCTTGCAGATCAGCGCCTCGGCGTGGACGGCAGAAGCCTTGAAGCAGACCATGCCGGCCTCGGTGTTCTCGCGCTCCACCGAGTGCCACAACCAGGACAAGGTGAGCATGGGCACGATCGCGGCGCGCGACGCGTTGCGCGTGTTGGAGCTGACCGAGCAGGTCGTCGCCGCCATGCTGATCGCCGCGCGCCAGGCCGTGCCGCTGCGCGAACGCGTTCAGCCGAATGTGCCAATCGGCGACACCATGCGCGCATGGATTGCCGATCTGGCCGGCCGCGTGGCGCTGGTGGAAAAGGACCGCGCGCTGGATCGCGATCTGCAGATCCTGTTGATCGACATCCGCGCACGCACCTGGAGCCTGTATGTCGACTGAGAACGAACTGGCCTCGCGCGAACGCCTGAGTTGCGAGATCGAGATCACACCGGCGTTCTACGACATCGATGTGATGGAGATCGTCTACCACGGCAACTATGTGCGCTTTCTGGAACTGGCCCGCAGCGCCTTGCTCGCCAAGTTCGACTACGACTACCCGCGCATGCGCGACTCCGGCTTCGGCTGGCCGGTCGTGGACATGCGCCTCAAGTACGTGCGCCCCGCGACCTTCGGCCAGAACCTGAAGATTCGCGCCACGATCACCGAGTGGGAAAACCGCCTGCGCATCGACTACCTGATCAGCGACGCGCTGACCGGCAAGAAGGTGAACACCGCCTACACCATCCAGGTGGCCGTGAACATGGCGACGCGCGAGATGTGCTTTGTCTGCCCACCGGTGCTGTGGGAACGCCTGGGAGTTGCGCCATGAAGAAGGTTCGTCGCTGGTTGGCACTTGCAGGGCTGTACTCTGCCTTGAGCCTCGGTCTGGTCGGTCACGCAGCCCATGCGGCCGTGCCTTCCGCGCCCGCGCCGCTGTCGGATGCGGCGACGCAGGAGCTGCTGCTCAAGGTGCGCCAGCAACTGAAGGACGCGCCCGTGGTGCGCGGCCAGTTCGAGCAGTTGAAGACCGTCAAGGGCTTCAAGCAGCCGCTGAAATCGGCGGGCGACTTTGTGCTGGCGCGCGAGAAAGGCATCGTCTGGCATGTGCTGAAGCCCTTCGAGTCGACCCTGATCGTCAAGCCCGACAGCCTGCAGTCGCGCCGTGCCGATGGCGAGGTGAGCATGCAGATGCGCGCCGAGGACGAGCCCGTGCTGCGCACCGTCAATGCCATGTTGTTTGCGGTGATGACCGCCGATCTCGTGCAACTGAAGCAGTATTTTCAGATTTCCGGCAAGGCACAGGCCACGGGCTGGCAGCTGCATCTGGTGCCGCGCGATGCGGTGCTGGCGCAGTGGTTGGCGTCGGTGGAAGTGCAGGGCGCGCAGTTTGTCCAGTTCGTGCAATTGCAGGAGGCGCGCGGCGACTCCAGCGAGATCCGCATTCAGGGCGCGAGCGCCGAGCAAAAGCTGAGCGACGCAGACGCTGCGTTGTTTCGCTGAGATGTGAGTTTTGATGTCAGCCTCCCACCATTCCGCTCCCTTCAACGACCAGCCCGCTGGCCGGCTGTGGCGCGCCGCCGCCATCGTCTGGCTGTTGGTGGTGCTGTGCGTGAGCGCGCACCAGTGGCGTTTCTGGCATCAGGACCGTATTGATACCGATGTGCTGGCGCTGCTCCCACTGAACGAGCAGGCACCCGACATCGCGCAGGCCACGCAGCAACTGGCCGACAAGCTCTCGCGCCAGGTCGTGGTGCTGCTGGGTACTCCGGATTGGCAGAACACCCGGGCCGCGGCCAAAGTGTTCCGCAACAGCTTGAACGCCGAGGGCCAGGCCCCGCTCAAGGAAGAGCCGATTGCGCGCGACAGCTCCATGCAGGCGGCGCTCGACTTCTACCAGCCGTGGCGCGCCAACCTGCTCACCACGCAGCAGCGCGCGGAGCTGGCGAGTGTCAAGGACGCCGACCTGGTACAGCGCGCGTTGCAGGATTTGTATCAGCCCGCCGCACAGGCGCGGCTCACCGATTGGGTGAACGATCCCCTCGGTTTGTGGACGCAGTGGTGGACGGCACGCGCCGCGCAAAGCCAGGCCCGTCCGCGCGACTCGGAAATCTGGGTGGCCGCGCAGGACCAGCAATGGGTGGTGATGCAGTTCGCGCTCGAGGGCTCGGCGTTTCGTCTGTCCGGCAATCCGGTGATCGACTCATCGATCCAGAATGCGCTGGCCCAGGTGCAGAAACAATGGCCCGATGCGCGGATGTTGGTGGCCGGTGTGCCGCTGCACGCCGAGGCCGCTGCCGTGCAGGCGAATGCCGAAATCAATGTGATCGGCTGGGGCTCGCTGGCGGGCGTTTTGTTGCTGGCGTGGCTGGCGTTTCGCTCGATGCTGCCGGTGATGCTGGTGGGCCTGTCGCTGTTGGTGGGCTGCGCGGTGGCGCTCAGCGTGACGGCGCTGCTCTTTGGCAAGGTGCACTTGCTCACGCTGGTGTTTGGCGCAAGTCTGGTGGGCGTGGCCGAAGACTACGGCATTCACTATTTCGCTTCGCGCCAGGGCGCACCCGAGCGCTCGACCCATGGTTTGATGCGCGGCTTGCTGCCCGCGTTGTGGCTGGCGCTGGGCACCAGTGCGATTGCCTATATCGCGCTGGGAACGGCGGCGTTTCCGGGGCTGCGCCAGATGGCGTTGTTCTCGGTCGTGGGGCTGGCCGCCGCGATGCTCACCGTGATCTGCTGGTTTCCGTGGCTCGATCGCAGCCGCGTGCTTCCCAGCCGCACCTCGCGGTACATCGGCGCAACGCTGCGTTTCTGGCCGCGCTGGAAGCACGCGCTGCTGTGGTCTACCGCGATCTGCGTGTGCGCCGGACTGTGGCTGGTCTTTGGCCATCTGCTGCGCCCGGTGGACGATGTTCGCCAGTTGCAGAACAGCCCGAAGACGCTGATTCAACAGCAGATCCAGGTGAGCCAGATGCTCGGCCTGCCGAGTCCCGCGCAGTTCTATCTGGTCAAGGGCGCGAGCGAGCAGGAAGTGCTGCAGCGCGAAGAAGCGCTCAAACACAATCTCGATGCGCTGGTGCAGGGCCAACAGATTGCGGGTTACAGCGCGGTCTCCGATTGGGTTCCATCGGCCCGCATGCAACAGCGCAACGCCGAGCTGTCGGAGCACGCGCAGAAGGTGGTGCTGGCGGGCGTGAATCAACAACTGGGTGAGTCGTTTGTGCCGAGCGCATCCACCAGCGCCCAACCGCTCACCGTGCAGGATTTGCTCAAGCAACCGATTGCCGCCGCCATCAGCCCGCTGTGGTTTGGCGAGCGCGACGGAAGCTTTCGCAGCATGGTGATGCTGCGCGGCGTCAAAGGCCCGGCCGTGCTGCCGGATCTGGCCGCCGCGTCGGACAACCTGGAGGGCGTGACCTGGGTGGACAAACCGGCCGAGATTTCGGGCCTGCTCCAGCGCTACCGCATCAACATGACCGAGCTACTGGTGCTGGGCCACGCGCTGGTGCTGGGCGCACTGTGGCTGCGTTTTCGCCGCAACGCGTGGCGCGCCTGGCTGCCCACGGTGCTCGCGAGTCTGGCCGTGGTCGTCACCATGGCGTTGATGGGCGAGCCGTGGCAGCTGTTCAACGTGTTGGCGCTGATGCTGCTGCTGGGTGTCGGCATCGACTACGGCATCTATTTGCAGGAACACGAGGACGACCCGCAGGCGTGGGTGGCCGTCGTGATTGGTGCGGGAAGCACCTGGTTATCTTTTGGTTTGCTGGGTTTGTCGCAAACCCCGGCGCTCAGGGCATTTGGGGTGACCCTGATGCTGGGCCTGCCGCTGGTATTGGTGTTGGCGCCGTTGTTTCGCGCGCCGAGGCCGATGAATGAGTCCGTGGAATAAAAATCATCCAAAACATCTTTTCCAAATTCTCACGAAGAGGGTAGTCATGGCGAACGTAGAGCAAACAGAAATTCTGATCATCGGTGCGGGCCCTTCGGGTGCCGTGGCTGCCGGCCTGCTGCGCAAGCAGGGGCGCAAGGTGCTGATTCTGGAAAGAGAGACCTTCCCGCGCTTCTCGATCGGCGAGAGCCTGCTGCCGCAAAGCATGCAGTATCTGGAAGAGGCCGGCATGCTGCAGGACGTGGTGGAGGCGGGCTTTCAATACAAGAACGGTGCGGCGTTTGCCAAGGGCGACATGCGCACGGAGTTCGATTTTCGGGACAAGTTCACGCCGGGCTGGGGTACGACCTACCAGGTGCAGCGCGCGAACTTCGACAAGGTGCTGGCCGATGCCGCCGAGAAGGCCGGTGCCGAGATTCGCTACCGCCACACGGTGACCGCGGTCGACGTGTCCGGCGAGCAAGCGGTGGTGAGCGTGCGTTCCGATACGGGCGAGGAATACACCGTGCAGGCGCGCCAGTTGCTGGACGCCAGCGGTTTCGCGCGCGTTTTGCCGCGCCTTCTGAACCTCGAGCGCCCCTCGGATTTCCCGGTGCGCGGCGCGCTGTTCACGCACATCGAAGACGGTATCGCGGGCCCCGAGATGGATCGCCAGAAGATTCTGATCTCGGTGCATCCGGTGCATCAGGACGTCTGGTTCTGGACGATTCCGTTCTCCAACGGTCGCTGCTCGCAGGGCGTGGTGGCTACGCCGGAATATCTCGCGCGTTACGAAGGCACCGAAGTGGAACGCCTGCGCGCCATCATCGCCGAGACGCCAAGCCTCTCGCATGTGCTGCGCAACGCGAAGTGGGACACCCCCGGTCGCTCGCTCAACGGCTATTCGGCCAACGTGACCTCGCTGTGGGGCAAGAACTTTGCGCTGCTCGGCAACGCGGGCGAGTTTCTCGACCCGGTGTTTTCGAGCGGTGTCACGATTGCGGTCAAGTCGGCCAGCCTGGCTGCGCAGTGCATCGAACGCACCTGGCGCGGCGAAGCGGTGGACTGGCAACAGGACTACGCGCTGCCGCTGCAGGCCGGCGTGAACACCTTCCGTGCGTTTGTCTCGGGCTGGTACGAGGGCGGCTTCCAGGACGTGATCTTCCGCGAACACCACACTCCTGAAATTCGCCGCATGATCGCGTCGATTCTGGCGGGTTACGCGTGGGACAAGAACAATCCGTATGTGGCGGAACCCGTGCGCCGCTTGGGCGTGCTGCGCGAGCTGTGCCGCAAGCCGGACGTGCAGGGAGTGCCTGCATGAGCCTGTTCAAGGCTTGCTCGACGGGGCCTGCCCGTGCTCGCGTTCGTATCGTGCTGATTGCGGCGCTGCTGACTTCGCTGGTGGGCTGCTCATCGGTGGCGCAAAAGCCTGCGGGCAGCGATGCGAGCACAGCGACTGCGGCAACTGCGGCAACCG
Source organism: uncultured Comamonadaceae bacterium (assembly GCA_937862875.1). GTDB lineage: Bacteria > Pseudomonadota > Gammaproteobacteria > Burkholderiales > Burkholderiaceae_C > Diaphorobacter_A. Next base: position 178 of record CALMCS010001032.1, on the reverse strand, counting down.
CTGGCGCTGGCTCGCCGTGGCTGGCGCTCGCGCCATCGGCGCTGGGCTGCAACGTGTCGGTGCAACAGCGCCTCACCGTGCAGCCACCGGGCCAATCGCCGAAGGAGCTCGATGCGCTGCTCGAGATCGACGCGGGCGTGCTGCGACTGGCCATTCTCAACCTCGGGCAACTGGTGGG